>JBJXEX010000045.1:0-7501 GCA_046156195.1 Planctomycetaceae bacterium
CGGTTCATGCCGTGTAACCGGGGCTAGCGCCGCGCGGCTAATTTTTGGAGTGCGGATGATTGCTCACTTCCGCTGATCGAGAATCGACTCGGCCGCGACGGTCGCGATCTTCCCGGCCAGTTGGTTGACCGCTCCTTTGCCGTTCGGGTGTACGCGGTTGCTCAGAAAGATGAAGAACAGGTCCAACTCCGGATCGATCCACAATACGGTGCCGGTGAAGCCACCGTGCCCGAATGCGGAGTCGGACAGGCGCTCGCCTCGATTGCTGGAAAACCCCGTGCGCTTGTCCCAGCCCAAACCACGAATGCCGCTGGAAACTTTTTCGCCGTGAGTCATCAGCTCCACCGTTTGCGGCGTGAGAATCCGCACTCCGCAATACTCGCCACCGTTGAGCATCATCTGCACGTACACGGCCAGATCGGTCGCCGTTGAAAACAATCCCGCATGACCGGCGACCCCACCCAGCTTGATTGCGCGCGGGTCGTGAACGTCTCCTTGAATCCATTGGCCGTCGCGCTGCTCGGTGGGAGCGGCTCGCAATCGCAACGCCGCGTTTGGGCGATACCCGGACTCGCACATCCCCAGCCGATAGAAAACATTGTCCCGCGCGAACTCATTGAGCGGCCTTCCGCTGACTCGCCGCACGATGTCGCCGAGCAAAATGAAATTCACGTCCGAGTAAATGAACTTTGAACCGGTCGGCGCGACGAGCTTCAAATCATAGATGCGGCGAAACGCTTCCTCGGTTCCGTGGTCGTAATCCGACGCGGGGTTGTCGGCAATCAGCCCGCTCTGATGAATCAAGAGATCGCGGATCGTGATCGTCTCCTTGCCGTGCGCGGCGAAATCCGGAATCACTGACGACACCTTGTCAGACAGCTTCAACTGCCCGCGCTCAATCAGCAGCATCACGCTGGTCGCGGTGGCCACGGGCTTGGTGATCGACGCCATGTCGAAGACCGTGTCGATCGTCATCGGCAACTCAGTCGGCTGCACCTGACGATGGCCGTAGGCTCCCAGCCACACAATGTGCCCGCGCCGGCCCACGCACACGACGCAGCCTGGCATCTTTTTCTGGCTCAGCCCCTCGGCAACGATCTCGTCGATCCGCTGAAGCTGCTGGCTGCTCATCCCCACCGATTCCGGCGTCGTCAGAGGCAAGCCGGCTTGGAGCGGAGTCGCACTGGTCAGCAGCAGGATCAAGACAACGAGCAAACGATTCATCTTGGGGACTCACTGGTTGATTCGGAGCGAGGTGGCATATCGGCGCTCAAACTCGGCTTGGCACTCAGCGCAATCATCCGACATCGAGAAATGGCGGACGAAGTCAACAACTCGTCGATGACCAAAATTCGATGATGGTACGCAAGTCCGCAAAGGTCAGCTCAGCCGGAATCTGTTTGAAGTCATCACAAAGCTTCGGCAAATCTTCTTGGAAAGTTCGATAACGCTCGGCAACTGCGGCACCACCGGGCAGCGGTGACGTTGGAGAATATGGCGACAGAAAGTCGCGAACGAGCGAAATCGCTTTGGCTGGCTGATATTTGTGAGCACTTGGATCTTGGCCGGCGATATCCGAGAAAAACTTTTGATAGCGGTACTTTTCCGAATCCAGAATCAGGCAAACCTTTCGTCGCTGATTCTTGTCACCGAAACGAGCAGCACCGAGAAACAGCCCCAATTCAAAGGGCATGTTGAATCGCGGCAGTTCGGTATCGGGGGAAAGTTCGGTGCGTGAGATATCGTGAATGCCGAAGCGACACTCGCGAATGATCTCGACGATCTTGTCGATGCGAACCTTGCCTGAATCCACACTCTCCAGCGCGCAGCGTGCTTTGAACCCGCACTCAACAATGGCGAAGACGACCGCGTCCTGTAACGGCCGATAGTCTGCGTCAAAGGGACAATTCACGAAAACGCTGCGATCAAAGTCTGGAACGCTCATGGGCCGATATTCCGTCAGCAGTTTCCGTCAGCTTCGCGCTGCAATCGTTCCGCGACGACTTTGCGAACGGCCTTACGAATGACCGACAAGGGCAGGGATGTCTTTCCGATTGGACGCGAAACGCGACGCACGATTTTGCCATCATCTGAATAGACCATGATCCATCGTCCCACGGTTTTGGTCTTAGGAAACAGCGGCGAGCGTGGCCGCTTCTTCGCGGGCTTTTTCTGGTTCACAGTCTTGGGCGAACGATTCGATTTGGTACTCGGCATGATGTCACCAAAGTGTGGTTGTCTGACTTAGTTGGCGGGCACGATCGTAACAAACACCGGTTCGGCCGCGAACGTGGTCTTCACGACGAAGTTCAGCGAGATGTTGGCGGTCAGTCCGATGAGCTGCCGCTCGGCTGGTACGGCGTTCTTGGCGGCGACCAGCGTGATCGTGCCTTGAGTCGCTCCGTTGCTGAGCAGCGTCTTGCTCTTGCCATCGACCGTGACGCCGGGTGGCAGCGTGTCGGCGAAGAGCGCGAGATGCGTCATCGTCACATCGAGCGAGATGTTGGCTTTGAAATCGGGAGCACGGTCGATCGTAACGTCGATGGTCTTTGACTCGCCCGGCTTGAGCGAGATGTCGGTGGTGCTCAGCTTGATGCCGCGGATGTCGTGCGGCGGGATGACGGCGAGGATGTGTTGATCGACCGGCCAATGACCTCGGCCGCCACCCGGTTGATACATCTCTTGATAGGTGGTCGCGAGCGCCGACAACTCGATCATTTGGCCATCGGCTTGAGCATGAACTCCGGTGCCCCGAATCACGAGCGGCGCGACAATTCGTCCTGCTTCCGGTGTCGCTTTGAAGACGATGCAGCCATCGGTCCCCTTGTCCGAGAGGATGCGGCCGCACTCGGCAGTGATGCCGGCGGGAAGGCCGTCAACGTGTAACTGTACCGCGCCGGTGAAACCGTTCTTCCGCTCGACCTTCACCCACATCACGCCGTGTACGCCCGGCGAGAGATTTGTCTTGTCGGTGTCGGCATACAGACTGAAGTACGGCCGAGCCTGCGTGACCTCAATGGCATACAAAAAATGCTCGCCGCCGCGCAGGTGCATGTCCCGAATTTCGAGCACATATTTGCCGTCGGCCGGAATCGACAAACTTTCGATCCACGAATCCTGCGAGCCACGTTTGCCCAGCCGCAGGTCATCGTTCTCGGCGATCGTGGCTCCGGTGGCGTTGACGATGCGGATCGTCGAATCGAGTTCCGATTGCAGCCGCCGCGCTTTGACTTCGAACGAGAGCTTGTCGTCCTTCTTAGCCTCGAAGACGAAGCAATCAACATCGCCGGGGGCGTCGATGCGGCCGTTGATCACGCAGGGGGTGGCGATTTTTGATTTTTGATTTTCGATTTTCGATTGGGGATCAGAGGCCGCAAAGACCTTTGCGAAATCGTTGTTGTCTTCGTCAGATTCGATGATCGTCGGCAGCGCGGTGACGTAGGTCGCGACGGGGTTGCTTGGCCGGTCGGCGAACGGCAATCGCAGGCGATTGATGCCCGGTGGCAGGTCGCTCGGCAGAGTGAGCGTCACCGCCGGATCAACAGGAAGCTGCGAGCCGATCGCCGAAAGCCGTTGTTCTTTTCCCGCCGCGATGGCCAGCGGAAACACCGACCGCACGAACGGTCGCGAGTGAATCTCGACGGCGTATTCCCAATACTGATTGCCGTTGTAGCGCACGTCACGCATCTCCAGCAGGTACTCGCCAGCTTGCTCGAAGCGATGGCACAAGAACGGATCGCCGTGAAACACATTGTCCGCCGCCGCGATCGTCGAACCCTGAGCATTGCGGATCGTCAGAATCGGATCGCTGTGAGCCTGCAAGTCATGAATCCGATCCTGCAACCGCTGCGAGCGGACATGAAACACCAGCGACTGCCCCGCCTCGACTTTGAACTTGAAGAAGTCCAAGTCCTCGGCCTTCTCGAAGCAACCACACGCCGTCGCCGGCAGCGTGATGGCTTGAGCCTCGGCCATCGAATCATTCTTGGCCTGCTCGACGACCACCGGATCTTCGACGACCACCAACTGCGCGACCGTGCTGACTCCCTGCGCCGTGACGACTCGCAAGTCACGCACGCCCGGCACAGCATCCGCCGCGACGGTCAACTTGACCTTCAACGCCACGACGTTCGGCGACTTGTCATCCGGCTTCACGTCGGGCCGGACCACCTCGCCCAACACACCACCACCCGTGACCAGCACGCTCTCCGCCGAGTGCATCGAGTACCGCGAGTTGACCGTGACCTCACTGGTCGTCCCGATTTGAACCGCGACCGGCTTAAGGCTCATCAACATCGGAAAGGCGGTTTGAGCGGACGCTGACCGCGATGAGGTCGCGGCAATGACCACGAAACAAACCATCGCCACGCAAAATCGTCCAATCATCTTCGACCTCGTTTCTATTTGTTTTGGATCATTCGCATTCGTCGGTTTGAAGCGAGTGTCAAACGGGCTTTGTCCCAATCTAAAGTCGCTCGAAAGTATTCCAAGAATCCCGCTTGGCCAAGAATGATCGTCTCTTGGGATTCCGTTGCGAATTCCGCGAAGTTGACAGTGGCTCGCCAACGAACTGGCGACTCATCCATTGGGATTTCCAATTCAATCTCACCCGTGAAAAAGTCCAAGACTTGGCCACCGAATCCTGTGCCTTGACGCCGAGACGGCATGAGCGTCACGCCAAGTTCACGTCCCAACGATGCCGGGATAACCGTTGTGTCAGATCCCGAATCCACCAATCCAGTGCAGGTCATTGAGCAACTCTGTCCGTGTATGGTGATCGGAGCTTCCGGCCGAAGAACGAGGTCAATCTCGCCCGTCATGCGGTCACGCAACAACAGTTTGCGATACGGAAACTTCATAACGACGCACCGATAAAATAGACGTCCGCCTCGGGCACTTTCTGGAAGATCGCTTTTGGATGTCCCGCCGCTAACGCCGCCTGATGCACCTCCGCGATTTTGAAACCGTGCGCCACGATCTTGGTCTGTTGTTTATTCCAAGCGACCCATTGCCCGGCGTACTCAATTGGTGCCGCAGGTAGTGGTTCCATTCTGGTTTTCTTTTCAATTGTCTTTGTCATGACAGACTCCCTGAATCAATTGGGACTTCCCAAAAGTACTTCGTCGTTCTTCCAAAGCCTGACGCATCTGTTCGAGGGCCACATCGGCATCAATCAACACGGCCGTGCCGTCGCGGACGGATTCGATTCGGCGTTCAAGTTCTGCCATTTGTTCGGGCGACAATTCAAAGTCGTCGTCATCGTCGAACTGTTCGATTTCCTCGTCGCTGACGCTGTGGAACAGCTCGTCGGCCAAGTCGAGTCGATCTTGGGGCGACAATCCCATCGCGATAATTCGTAGGTCTTCGTAACTCATAACTATTCTCTGATTGGGTTTCTCAAACGACAAGAATGCTTGCCGATGCACGAGTTTGCTGTGCGTTCCACATGCTAAGTCTGAATCTCCTCAAATAATTCGGACACAACTTTCATCGTCGCGTGGAGGCCGCCACCGCGTCCACCCAAAGTCGGGCGGTCCAATGTTCCTCTTCGTCGGCAGCCGTTATCAAATCGGCGGAATCAGGAGACATTTTCAACAGCACCAGGTTGCCGCCGGATTTGAGTCGATATTCAACGGATGGCATGGCCACTGATTCGACCCTAAGCCAATTCGATAACTGAATCGAAATCGGTGGCTTAAAGATCTCTTCGCTTATCCAGGTGTCGCAGCCTTGGCCGCTCCGCAAGCAGGTCCAAAAGTCGCCCAAATGCGCATTCGGCAAAGCCGTCCGGTCGTAGGTACTCAACGGCCAGCGATCATCGCTCTCGTCGTTTCGGATAAGCGCGAGTCCGCTGCGAAGGTCGGATCGCAGAAAGACGACTTCGGTTCGCAATACAAATCGGCCCGGTTCACTTTCGCCGCATTGCACGACTTTGACCTTGGCGACGGTTCCCGAAAGCACACCAGTACGCCGCTCAACGAACAGAAACACGCCTGCCAAGAGACAACTGCCGACGGCAACCCAAAGCAGAACATTATGCCGTCGGGCGTTCGAATGAGGATGACGATCGTTGCGTGAAACGTCTGCAACACTCATTTTGCTATCTCACAAACAAGAACTGCTTGCTGTTGATGAGTGCCCAGAGCAGGTCTTCGTAGCACTCTTTCGGTGAGCCGGCTTGTTCGAGGAATTTTTGGCTGGCGGCGAGTTCGGCGTCGCTCGGTTGGCGGCTGAGGGCGGCGAGGTACAGGTCGCGGACGATGTGCTCGTGGGGCTTTGGTTTGCCATCGGCGGATTTGAAGGCGAGCAGCGTGGCGATGCGGCCGGTGGTGTCGCCGAGTTTGTTGGCGAGGATGTCGCCGTTGAGCGTGTGCAGGGCTTGGGCGAGGTTCTCGTCGGGGGAGCGTTCGCATTCGCAGACGCTGGCACGCTTCGGTTTCGCGAAGACGTTCAGGAAGTAATCGGGGTACTGAGCATCGGGCAGTTCGATCGCTTTTGTGCCGAGCGGCAGGTTTTTGAATTTCGTCTGCGTGCCGGCGGCGCGGTCGATCGCATCCAGCAACGCTTCGGCCGAGAGGCGTTTGACTCGGTAGTAGGCGTAGAAGCGGCGGTCGCTGGCGTTCGTCGCGGTCGGCTGTGAATCGAGCTGATACAGCCGCGAGGTCATGATCGTCCGGGTCAATTGTTTGAGGTTGAAGCCGGACTCGGCGAAGTGTTTCGCGAGAGCATCCATCAGCGGCGGGTTCGTCGGCGGGTTCGTCGAACGCATGTCATCGACCGGATCGACGAGTCCGCGGCCCATCAGGTAGGCCATGTAGCGGTTCACGATCGAGCGGGCGAACATGCCGTTGTTCTTCGAGGTCATCCAATCGGCCAGCGCGATGCGGCGGTCCAGCGGATGTTCGACCGCTTCCCCTTCGAGCGGCGTCGGCTTGAGCACCTTGCCGGTTTTCGGATGACTTACTTCGCCCGTGTTGCGGACGATGACGACCGACTCGCCGCCGAACGCTCCGAACTCTTCACTGGCCTTGTTGCTGACGCGGGCGAAGAACGCCGCGAAGCCGTAGTAGTCCCCTTGGCCATATTTCTCGAATGGGTGATGGTGGCACTTGGCACATTCCATCCGCACGCCGAGAAACAATTGCACGGTCGCTTCAGTCGCCTCGGTCGGGTTGTTGTTGACGCCGTAATAATTCGCCGGGCCGTTGCTGAAAACTGATCCCTTCGCCGTGACCAATTCGCGGACCATGCGGTCGTAGCCCCAGTTCTCGCGGAAGACGGTTCGCAGCCAGTTGTGCATGGCCCACATGCCCTGCTCAGCCCGGCCGGAGGTGTTGCGCAGCAGGTCCGACCACTTCAGCGTCCACCACGCCGAGTACGACTCGATGGATGATGGCATGTTGGCGGTCAACGGCGACGGGCGGGTGACGGTCACGGGACAGGGGCAAGCTCCGGTGATGGTCCGCTTCGAGGGGCAGGCGGAGATTTCGCTGTTCGTCAT
>JBJXEX010000051.1:0-5213 GCA_046156195.1 Planctomycetaceae bacterium
GGGCCGACCCTCCGTGGTTTCCGCGTGAAACAGTTCAACACACGGAGGGTCGCCTTTTTCTCAGATCTTCATCAATCTCAAAAACCTATAGCACAACCACACTTACAACGGCGATAAACACACAACCTGGCGCTGTCCAACTAAGGCAACTCCTCAATCAAGCTCAGCAGCGACAGTGAGACATCGTCGTTGAGGATCGTTCCGATGGCGGAGTTGGCAGTTCCGACCGAGTAGTTCGCTGCGGGAGTCACCGTCAGGATTACCGTCTCATCGGGTTCCGCGGTGGTATTGCCGGTCGGATTGATGGTCACGAATTTGGTGAATTGCCCCGCCGCGAACGAAACGCTGCCGACAGTGGCGTTGAAGGCTGCGGCTCCGGATTGCGAATAGTCGCTGGAGAATGTGGCCGTGCCGCCGACGGTGAAACTGACCGTCAACGCGCTCGTTGTCAGACCGACGCGTGTGAACGTGTAGATCAAATTCGGCGTTCCGTTTTCATCGACGCTGCTGGGTGAAACGGCGACCGTGACCTCAGCATCATCGCTGGTGATCGTGGCCGTCGCCGCGAGCGGTGTTCCGACGACGTAGTCGGCTCCCGTGACCAGAGTCAAAACAACGGTCTCGTTCGCTTCGACGGCCGTGTCTCCGATCGGATCGATGAGGACTATTTTAGAAGCTTGTCCCGCCGCGAAGGTGACGCTGCCACGGGATTCTGTGAAGGACACAGCGCCGCTCGTCGTGTAGTCGGTGCTCAACGTGGCCGTGCCGCCGACATCGAAGTTGAGGGTCAACGGATTGGTTGTCGGTCCCGTGCGCCGGAACGTGTAAGTGGCATTCGCGGTGCCGTTCTCGGTGACGCTGCCGGGTGAGGCCGCGACCGTCACGCGGGGATCGTCATTCAGAATGATTCCCGTGGCCGAGTTTGCTGTTCCGATCAAATACGTCTCGGCTGGTGTCAGCGTCAGAGTCAGCGTCTCGTCCGGTTCGACGATCACGTCGGCCGTGGGGTTGATGATGACGATCTTCGTTGATTGACCCGCCGAGAATAAAACGGTCCCCGTGGTTGCCGTGAACGAGGCCGAGCCAGATGGGGCATAGTCGTTGGTGCGACTGGCGGTGCCGCTGACGGTGAAGTTGGCCGTCAATGCGCCGGCAGTCGCGCCGATCCGAGTGAAGGTGTAGAACAAGTTGGGCACGCCATCTTCCGTCACTCCGGCCGGAGAGACGGCGACCGAGATCTCGGCATCATCGTTGTTGATCGTCGCCGTCGCGGCCATCGGAGTTCCGATGACGTACTCGTCCCCCGCGCTGATGGTCAGGATGACGGTCTCGTTGGATTCGAGCATTGAATCGCCCGTGGGGTCGATGAGGACTGTCTTCGTGGCTTGGCCGGCGTTGAAAGTCACGCTTCCGCTGGTTTCGGTGAAGGATGCCGCGCCGATGGCGAGATAGTCGGAGTTAAACGTCGCGGTCCCGCCGACCGTGAAGTTCACCGTGACCGGATTCGCGGTGGAGCCGGTGCGAGTGAACGTGTAGGTGGCATTCCCTGTTCCGTTTTCCAAAAGGCTGGCCGGGGTGACGGCGAGCGACACGCGCGGATCGTCATTGGCGATCGTTCCGATGGCGGCGTTGGCGGTCCCGATCGTGTAGGTCGCCGCAGAGGCGAGCGTCAGTATCACGGTCTCATCTGGTTCGATGATCGCATCCGTGACCGGATTGATGGTGATCGTCTTCGTTGACTGACCAGCGGCGAATGAGACGGTTCCCGCTGCGGCGGTGAATGTCGCCGCGCCCGATTGAGCATAGTCTGTCGTGAGTGTCGCGCTGCCACTGACTGCAAAACTCACCGCCAACGCGTTCGCGGTCGCTCCGGCGCGAGTGAACGTGTAGACCAAATTGGGAGTACCGTCCTCAGTCACGCTGCTGGGTGAAACGGAGACCGTGACCTCGGCATCGTCGTTGGTAATCGTGGCCGTCACCGGGTTGAGCGTCCCGATCGTATAGCCGCTTCCCGCAGCCAGGCCGAGGAGCACTGTTTCATTCGGTTCGACCGACATGTCGCCGGTCGGATCGAGCGTCACTGTTTTGGTCGCTTGCCCAATGCCGAACGTGACACTGCTGGTCGATTCAACAACAGCCGTCGCGCCGCTGATCGCGTAATCGTTGTCGAGAGTCGCGGTCCCGCCGACGGTGAAGTTGACCGTCAATTCGCTGATCGTCGGACCGGTGCGAGTGAATGTGTAAACGCTGTTCCCGGTCCCGTTCTCCAACACGGCGGCCGGAGAGACCGCTAGCCTGACCGTCGGAAAATCGTCATTGGCGATTGTTCCCGTGGCCGAGTTCGCCGCTCCCACCGAATACGTCGCCGAGGGATTCACCGTCAGGATCACGGTTTCATTGGCCTCAATGGACAAATTACTCACGGGGTTGATGGTGATCATCCGCGTCGTTTGACCGGCCGCGAATGCGAGTGTGGCCGCCGTGGCCGAGAACGATGTGGCCCCCGACTGTGCAAAGTCGGAGCTGAGCGTGGCCGTTCCTCCAACGCCGATTTGGACCGTGGTCGCACCGGTCGTGATCCCCGCACGCGTGAAGGTGTAAATCAGGTTGGCGGCCCCATCTTCGGACACACTGGGGGCCGAAACCTCGACCGAGACCTCGGTGTCATCGGAGACAATTTCAGTGGTGACTTCCTGAGTTTCCGATTCGGTGCCGTTCGTGACTTCGGTGATCCCCACAATGATCGGCTCGTTGACTTCACCCAAGGTGTCATTCACCGCCGTCAGCGTGATCGTCCCGGACATGCTGCCGGCCGCGATTACGATCTGCGAGTTCGATCGGGTGTAATCGAAGACATTCTGTGCCGCACCACTGAAGCCAAGCTCAACGATGGTGGCGACCCCGGCGGAGGCGGACAACGTCGCCGTGACGGTCGCTGTTCCGGCAGCCTCGGCCAGCGTTGCCGCCGAGATGCCGAGCGTGACCGTCGGGGCGGCATCGTCGTTGGCAATCGTCACCGTGGCGCTGGTGGCGGTCCCCAATATGGCGTTGGCCGTGGGGTTGCTCAGCGTGACAGCGAATGTCTCGTTGGCCTCGAAGGTGGTTTCATCCAGAATGGAAATGGAGATGGTCTTGGACGTTTCGCCGTTCAAGAAAGTCAGCGTGTTACTGGGCGCGGTGAAGTCACTGCCGGAGGCGGCCGTGCCGTTGGTTATGCCGACGTTGACGCGGACGATGCCATAGCTGCCGCCGGTTCGCGTGACGTTGAGCGTCACCGTGCCGTCGTCCTCGTTGACCTCGGCCGTGGCCGCGTCGAACTGGAGTTGGCCCGGTTGTCCGGGAGTCGGCACGGTGTTGGCGAACACATCGAGCACTTCGTTGGTGTCGGTGGCCGTCAGGTCGCTGGCCACACTTTGGAAGGTGACCACTTTGCCGTCGGCGCTGATGGCGGCGAAGAACGCTTGGCCGTTGCTGCTGGTTGTGGGCGAGGTGATGCTGTCGCTGATGAGCGTCGTCACCCCGCCGAGCACGTCGCGGACGAAAACTTCTGAAGCGGCAGAGCCTTGATTCCCATCGACGAAGCCCGGCACGAGGTCGTCGGCCGTGGAGATGAAGACGACGAAGCGGCCATCGGCACTGATGGTTTGGCCGAGCGGCACGGCAGTCACGCCGCCAGTTGCGATGCGTCCCCCACTCGGACTGGGCGTGCCGTCCGGTCTGACGGTGACCAAAAGCAACTCGTCCGTCTGGAGATCTTTCCGATAGACGCTTCCGCCAGCAGGCGCACCGGGAACGAGGCTCTCGGTCGATTCAAAATAGACGAATCGGCCATTGGGTGTGATTGTGCCGCCAATCCCTTCCGAATCAGTCCCCGCCGTGTTGCTGCTGACCAGAGTTGTGGTGTTGGTGTTCAGATCGCGCAAGAAGATGTCGCCCAGGCCGTC
Source organism: Planctomycetaceae bacterium (assembly GCA_046156195.1). Classification (GTDB taxonomy): domain Bacteria; phylum Planctomycetota; class Planctomycetia; order Planctomycetales; family Planctomycetaceae; genus SXKJ01. The sequence continues at coordinate 3,945 of JBJXEX010000051.1, forward strand.
CGCCGGCCTGCCCGCCACGAGGTTGTTGGACGTGCTGAGGAACAACACTCGCGAGCCGTCCGCACTGAGGCCCAGCAAACTGCCGCCGACGTTGGCGCTGTCGGTCCCGGCGGCGTTGACGCTGATCAACGTCGTGGTGTTGGTCGTCAGATCGCGGAGGAAAACATCCACAACACCGTTGGTGTCATTCGCAACCAGATCCGACGAGGCGGAATTGAAGAGCAACTTTGTGCCGTCCAGACTGAAGGCATATCGAGCGACCAGGGTTCCGTTGTTGCCGCCGGCACCGCTCGGAGTCGCGTTGACCAGTCGGGAAAGACCGGTCTGGGTGTCGTGGACATACAGGTTAAAGGATTGGTCCCGAACCGTGTTGCCGAGGAAATCAACATTGTCATTCGTCGGCTCGTCGAGCGACTCGCGGCTGACGAAGGGGACGAACCGGCCGTCCGCGCTGAGGAGCGGTGCTCGGCTTTCGCCTTCATTCGCTCCGCCGGAGTTGTTGTTGCTGATCAACGTGGTGGTGTTGTTGATCCGATCGGTCAAATAAATCCCCCCGGCACCGCGCGTGTTCGCCAAGCGTGTGGTTGCGAGGAACGCCACGAAGCGACCGTCCGCGCTCATGGTGACATCCGCCGTCGCCTGGGGATCTTCGCCGGTCGATTGGATGAGGTCGGTCGTGTTCGTCTGCCGGTCGCGAACATGGATCGAGCGTTGCGTCGGATTTCCCACGCCCCCTTCGAGACTGATGTCTGTCGCCCTGGAGTAGAAGGCGACGAAGCGACCGTCATCGCTGATGATTGGCAGCGTGAAAAAGTTGGTGTCGCCGGAGGCGTCGTTGCCGCTGTTGGTGCCGTCCGTGTTGATGCTCAGCAACGTCGCCGGGAGCAGCCGGGGTTCGAGCGTTTCGAGGCATTGATTCGATCGCTGATTGCGGCCGACCGCACGACGAGTGGAGACTCCAGATAGTGACGACAACCGACGGCGGATCTGAGCCGGGACGCTCCGAAGCCAGGAAGACATTCGCATGATTTACTTTCTCGATTGATGAGTGGCCCACAGGTCAACCAGTCTGCAATTTCACAGCCGGTCATTCTGAAGTACGCGACCCAAACACGCGATCTGTCGCCGCGCACACAAAGAATCTCGTTCTTGGCATGAGTGAGACCCCATCCGGCTTGCCCGGATGGTGAAAACGATGGAGTGCTAATCGCGAGCATCACAGACTATTCCCCCAGTTTTCCCGCCGTTCGCCGCCGGAGGCGGCGAGCG
>JBJXEX010000061.1:0-73154 GCA_046156195.1 Planctomycetaceae bacterium
TCTGCGACAGCCAACCGCTGACCGCCTTCTGGAGCAACCGCCTCCAAACTCGCACCGGCTTCCACTCCAACGTCCGCCGCCCCCGAACCCCCGCCATCTGAAAATCACAAACCCCGTCGCGCACCCCCGGAGTTTTCATCAGGCCACGGCCATCCCGTCCGACTCAATCTGCGAAAATTTCGTCCCCCACTTGGGAACACCCGACTCGCCATACACGAGCTGACGCATCTCGCGAGCCAAATCCACCAACCGCTGAGCGACTTCCGGCGAAACATTGTTCTGACGGCGTGCCATCCTTGGCCTCCTGGTAAATAATGAACTTCCTCTTGACCTCCAGCACGGCTTTTAGCCTACCAACGACAACTCGCAAACCCCGTCACGCACCCGTCGATGGGGGCGTGGCTCAAATCGTCTTGACCCTTTGACGCAGGCTGCGCTATACGGCCGCGCGAGGAGATCCCCACTTCGATGCGGTTATTGCAGCGTTACATCTTGTGCGAGTTGCTGCGCGTCTTTGGCTTCGTGCTGAGCGTCTTGACGGTGCTGCTGGTGTTTCTGGGTGTGTTTCGCGAGGTCAGCGAAACTAGCCTGGGGCCTCTGCAAGTCTTGCAGGTGTTGCCATACATCATCCCCAGCCTGTTGCCCTACACGATTCCGGCGACGTTGCTGCTGAGCGTGTGCGTGGTCTACGGCCGCATGGCGGGCGATCAAGAAGTCACGGCGGCCAAGGCGGCCGGGATCAGCGTGATGTCGCTGCTGGCTCCGTCGTTCTTGTTTGGCGGGGTGATGGCTGTCTGCTCTCTGTTGCTGACCGATCAAGTCATTCCCTGGGCCGAGTCCAACTTTCAGCGGATCGTCACTGCCGCCATGAAAGACATCTTGCTCGATACGCTGCGGACGCAGCATCAAATCAGCGTTGGGACGTATTCGATCTCCGTCCGCGAAGTCCGCGGCGACAAGCTGATCTGGCCGACGTTTCGCTACTGTCCCAACGGAAAGCGGCCGGTCACCGCGCGTGCTCAAGAAGCGGAACTCGTGAAGTTTGACTTCGAGCAACAACAAATTCTGGTGCGCTTCCGCCGCACGCAACTCGATCTGCCGGATCAAGGACGGCAATGGGCCGAGGAATTCGAGCATCCCTTTCCGTTACAGATTGGCCGCCAGTCTCCCAAAGCGCGGCACACCAGCGTCGAGGAATTGCAAACCTCGCTGGCGGTGCTGGACGCTCAACAGCAGAAGCTCCGTACTCAACGGGAGCTGGAGGCTGCGCTCGCACTCGCGACCGGAGACTTTGCCGTGCTGCAAAACGGGCAGATCAAAAAGTTCGACGCCCAGTTGCGGACGAACCGGTACAAATACAACGGCCAACGAACCGAGGTGCAGTTGCGATTCGCGATGGCGTGCAGTTGTTTCTTTTTCGTGCTGGTGGGGAGTCCGTTCGCCGTGCTGCAAGCCAAGCGGCAGTTCCTGACGAATTTCTTCGTCTGCTTCGTGCCGATTCTGTTGATCTATTACCCGCTCGTGCTGCTGGCGAAGAACCTGTCGAGCACCGGCACGACCGACCCCGCTTGGGCGATGTGGGTCGGCAACGCGCTGACGGCCATCATCGGCGTGATCGTGTTACGGCGCGTGGCGCAGCACTGAGCCGAACGCGGCTACGGTCACTCAGCATCGCCCACACGACGCCCGCGGCTAGCGCCGTCGGCTCAGTGACGAATCAGACCTTCGCGAAGCGCGGCGAATAGACAGGCCGCGACGAGATCGGCCGTTGTGCCGGGATTTCGGCGATGACCATCCGCTCGCAGCCAGTGATCGAACTCGGTCAATCGCTCGGCGCGCCGATTCGATTCCAGCGGCAGTTGCACGAGTTCTCTCAAACAGATACTCGCGCGACGCGAGGCTTCCGCCGCCACGTCCCAGCCACACTTGCGAGCGATCAGCGTATCGGGATGCTCGGCCAGCAGCCGCAGTTGAAGTTCGATAATCGCTGCTTCCCAATGCGGAGCGAACTGATTGCCGACCGAGGCCAAGAACGGCACGCCCTCTTTCAAGACCCACGCGAAACCGCTCGCGTACTGAGCCGCGATACCGTCCCGCTCGGCCGCGAGCGTCATCACTTCGAGCAGCGTTCCCGTCGGCTCGTCAGCAACATCTTCGCTCGCGCTCTTGCCGAGTCCTCCGGGCTGAGCCAATCGGATCGCGCGATACACCCACGCCGCGTCGTCGCGAGTCAACCGGCTGAGCACATCGCCAATTTCTTCACAGCATGTGAGTGTCTGTGATTGAGAGCCGCGACCGTCAGGGAGCGGACCCCGATCATCGAAGAGAGCGCTTCCTAACGGGCGCGGCTCCACTTTGCGGCAAGGGACTGCGGCCATCGGCGCGAGCAACAGCACGATCCCAAGATTCGTATTCGTCGTGACCACCGCGCGAGTCGCTGCCGTCGCTTCGTAAATCGCTCGACCGACCCCCAAATTTTTCACGCGAGCCAACACCGGAGCAATTGCCTCGGCCGATCGCACGAAATCCTCAAACGTCAAATCGGGAAACGCGGCTCGCGGATGCACATTCCCCGGCTTCGCGGCGGATGCCTCCAACACGCAGGCCCGGCGAATCGTCTCCGCCAAGCGCGTCTCGGCATCAAGCTCGGCAGACGATGAAACGGACATGTGCGGCGATTCCCATTCGGCAACGAGCTTCAACATCATTCTGCCCTCCCCTCATTCTGCTGAAAGCCGGAAAGCAGAATGAGGGGAGGGCAGAATGATAAGAGGCCGGCCCCCAACGACCAAACTCGTTCGTCGTCAGCCGAAGGATTCCCTAGTATTCCCAGCGACGGAATCCAACGACCAATCTGCGTTGACGAGGGAGCATTCATGCGGCCGGTTTCTTTGGCGTTCTTCTGGCATCAGCATCAGCCTTATTACCCCAACGACCTCACGGGTGAGAACGAGTTTCCGTGGGTGCGACTGCATGGGACCAAAGATTACTGGGGCATGGCTCGGCACATTCAGGAGGTGCCGGAGTTTCGCTGCACGATCAATCTCGTCCCCAGCTTGTTGGTGCAGTTGCTGAAGTACACCGACGGCGGCGGCAGTGATCGGCACCTGGATGTCTCGCGCATGTCAGCGGACGGATTGTCGCTCACCGATGCTCGGTATCTGCTGGATCATTTCTTCATGGCCAACTGCGACAGCATGATTCGGCCGTCGGCGCGATATCACGAACTGTTCCTGAAGCGGCGCGTCGGGACCGACTCGGCCGAGTCGGCCCTATCTCGGTTCTCGCCCCGCGATTTCCGCGACCTGCAAGTCTGGAGCAACCTCGCTTGGATGCACCCGATCCTGTTCGAGATCGATTCCGATTTGCGCGAATTCCGGCTCAAAGGCCATTCGTATTCCGAAGCGGACAAAGCGTGGTTGCTCGACAAGCAAACGGAAGTTTTGCGGACGATCATCCCACTGCACCGCCAACTGGCCGAAGGGGGACAAGTCGAGCTGACGACGACTCCGTTCTATCACCCGATTCTGCCGTTGCTGTGGGACAAGCGGTTGGCTCGGCAAGCGATGCCCGATTGCGAACTCCCCAAACATCTCGACAGCTATCGCGAGGACGCCGTCGAGCACCTGCGTCGCGCGGTCGCGTTTCACGAACAACTTTTCGGCGAGAAACCGCGCGGCATGTGGCCCTCGGAAGGCTCGGTTGCGCAAGAGATCATCGGAGCGATCGCCGATGTGGGCATCGAATGGATCGCGACCGACGAAGAGATCCTCGTGGCCTCGACCGGTGGCCGAGTCAGCCGCGATTCGCACGGGCATCAGCGTCATCCTGAGTTGCTGTATCGGCCGTGGCTGGCGGCCGAGGGCGATCAGCAACTGCAAATGATCTTTCGCGACAAAGGCTTGTCCGACTTGATCGGCTTCCAATACCAGCGGGCCGATGACGTCCTGGCCGCGATGGATTTGCTGGGACGCATCGAAGCGATCGGTCACGCGACGGAATCGGCCAACGCCGGTCGCCCGACGCTCGTCCCGATTATTCTCGACGGTGAAAACTGCTGGGAGTATTACCGCGACGGCGGCGTCACTTTCCTGCGCACGCTGTATCACGAAGCCGCGCGACGCGGTTCGATCCAACCGGTTCGCATCGGCGATCATCTTCGCGAGCACCCCGCGACCGACCGCATCGAGCGTCTGTTTGCCGGCAGTTGGATCTCGCATAACTTCGCGATTTGGATCGGCCACCACGAAGATCGCACCGCTTGGGATCTGCTGCACGATGCTCGCGAGCGGCTCAAGCGTGCCCAAGCGAAGCCACCTGTCAGCCCGGAGAAGATGGCTCAAGCCTGGCAGGAACTCTTCATCGCAGAAGGGAGCGATTGGTTCTGGTGGTACGGCCCCGAATTCGGATGTGCGCAGGACAAACTCTTCGATCGCCTGTTTCGCACGCACTTGCAAAACATCTACTCGCTACTGAGCGAACCGGCTCCCGCGAACTTGAACGAGCCAATCAAACGCAACGGTCATCGCCGTTTGCACACTCTGCCGACAGGCTTCCTGCCCGTGAAGGTCGATGGCCGCGCCACCTTCTTCGAGTGGATCAGCGCGGGAGTCTACGAATCGGGAAGCGAGCGGGGCACGATGGCTCAAGCCACCGAGGGACTGATCCGTCGCATCCACATGGGCTTTGACCAGTCCCGATTCTTGTTGCGATTGGACACCGCTCACCGAGTTCGGAACGACTTTGAACTCGCGGAGATCGACGAACTGCGAATCCGCTTTGTCGAACCGGAAGGGGTGGAACTCACCGTCACCGGCTTTGGCGAATCTGCGCTGACCGTCACGTTGACGGACGACGAGACGTCCTCCGCCGAGGCTGCGATCGGCCAGATTTTCGAACTCGGTGCCGCCTTGTCCGCGCTCGGCGTTCAAGCGGGCAGCGTGCTCAAGTTCTTCGTCGAGGTCTTTGCGAACGGGCACAGCATCGACCGCGTCCCTCGCGAAACGACCATCGAACTGACCGTCCCTCCGCCCGACTTCGAGCATGTGATGTGGCAGGTGTGATTGAATCCGTTCCCGCAATACCCCTGAACGATCACCACTCCCTGACGGTCGTCAGTCCTGAAAACAACCGCTCCCTTTCGGTCGCGGTTCGAAAACTTCACAGCGCTCGGAGCGCGGGAACGAGATCGGAGACAACGAATGAGCAACCTACGAGGCATCATCACCGGCAGCGCGGGAACCTTGGTGCTGTGCGGCGCGTGCGCGGGAACCTGGTGGATCGTGACCGCTCCGCGACATGAGTCGAAATCGGAGAAGCCTCCCGCTCCCGCCAGCGTGGCTAAGCCGGTCAAGGAAAGCGAATTGCTGACCATCGAACTACGGCCGGAAGCGGAGCAACGGCTCGCTCTGCAAGTCGGATCGGTGAAGCGAATGTCTCTGCCGCGCGAGCGAGTCTACGGCGGCGAGGTCCAGGTGGCGACCGGACGAAGCGTGATCGTCGCAACTCCACTGACTGGCGTGCTCAGCGCGGTAGACGGTGAAGGGACTCTGCCAGGCGAGATGGTGAAACGTGGACAACCGATTCTCCAATTGCGACCGCTGTTGACTCCCGATTCGCACGCCACGCTGTCCGCCTCGCGAGTCGATGCGGATGGGCAAGTGAAGAACTCGCTCGCACAAGTGGACGCCACGAAGATCGCTCGTGACCGAGCAAGGCGGTTGCTTCGTGACGAGGCGGGAAGTCGGCGACAAGTCGATGAAGCCGAAGCACAATACGAGATCGCCGTCAAAACTTGGGAGGCAGCGACCGCTCGGCTGGAGTTGCTGACTCGCGTCTTGAGCGACGTTGATCGTGGAGCGACGGCAATGCTGAGTATCGACTCACCGCGTGCCGGGTTGCTGCGGAACGTGGTGGCGTTCCCGGATCAAACGGTGCCTGCCGGTGCTCCACTGTTCGAGATCGTGAGCTTGGATCGCGTGTGGGTCCGAGTGCCGGTGCCGGTGGGCGATCTCGCCGATGTCGATCCAGAAACCAACGCGCGCGTCGGCCGACTGACATCGCGTCCGGGCGAGACACCGCGCGACGCTCGGCCCGTCATCGCGCCGCCATCGGCGAACGCCTTGGCCGCGACCGTTGATCGCTATTTCGAGATCGACAATCGCGACAGTCGCTGGGTGCCCGGCGAACGAGTTGCCGTTTCGTTGCGACTCACCGGCGACGAGCAAAGTCTCACTGTCCCGTGGTCCGCCGTCGTCCAAGACATTCACGGCGGCACTTGGGTCTATGAGCGAACTCGGCCGCTGACGTTTGAACGACGGCGAGTCCTGGTTCGTCGCGTCGTCAGCGACACCGCCGAATTGGAACCGGGACTTCCGCAAGGAACGGTCGTCGTGATCGCCGGCGCGGAGGAGTTGTTCGGCGCGGAAACGGGATTCAAAAAGTAACCACTCGCCCCCACGCACCGCGCGGGAACGAGAGAGGGAGAGTCCGTTCTCTCCAATCGCTCCGCCGATTAGCCTCCGCCGATCACAAACGCTCAATCCACTCATCGACGAAGCATGACATGGCGAAGACCGAAGACTATCTGAAGCCCGAAGTGATTCGCACTGTTTCGCGGCTCGATCTGCGGGCGCGGTTCATCGTCGAGGGATTTCTCTCCGGCCTGCACACCTCGCCGTTTCAAGGATTCAGCGTCGAGTTCTCGGAACATCGCCGGTACTCGCAGGGGGACGATCCCAAGGACATCGATTGGCTCGTCTACGCCAAAACCGATCGCTACTACGTCAAGAAGTATCAGGCCGAGACCAACATCACCGGCTATCTGCTGATGGACCTCTCGGCCAGCATGGCCTACACCTATCGGCAAGAGTTGACCAAGTTCGATTACTCGATCTGCCTCGCCGCCGCGCTGGCGTATTTGATGATCCACCAGCAAGACCCGGTCGGCCTGATCACGTTCGACGAGAAGCTGCGACACAGCCTCCCCGCTCGCAGTAAGCGGACACAGCTCGGCAACATCCTCGCGCTGCTGGCTCAATCGAAGCCAGGAGGCCAGACAGAAATCGCGGCCAACTTACGCCAAGTCGCTTCGATGGTGCGGCATCGCGGACTGATGATGATTTTCTCGGACCTGCTGGTTGACCCGGAGCCGGTGATTCGCAGCTTGCAAATGCTGCGACACGGCGGACACGACGTGATCCTGTTTCATGTGCTCGACGAGGCCGAAGCCACGTTCCCGTTCAGCGGGATGGTGGACCTCACCGATCCGGAGACCGGCCAGAATCAACTGATCGACGCCGACGGCACGCGAGCCGACTATCTCGAAGCGGTCAACGAACTCTGCGGACGCTACCGCAAAGAGTGCCTGTCGATGGGAGCCGACTACGTCCGGCTCGATACGTCGATGCCGTTCGGAAATGCGTTGCTCGAATATCTCTCGCAAAGACGTGCGCGGTTCTAACACGACTCGTCTCGACGAACGACCAGTGGGCTTAGGTCAGCGAATGCAGACTCTCCAGCACTCTGCCCCAGGATGCGGAGTTGAGCTGTTGCACCAACTCGGCGTGACTCGACGACGTCGCGTGATCGCCATCGTTGAGTGCATTCGATCTTGTTGGGGATTCACTCGCGGGAGAGGAATCGACCGGCGCGAAATGTTCGGATCGGTGCGATGTCGCCACTCGGACCTCCCTGTGCGAGCCAGTCTCCGCTGACGATCGTGTCGCTTCCTGCCGAGTGGCAATGGCGATGACTTCTGTGACACCGTCGCCATGATCGTGGTCATGGTGGTCGGCATCGGGAGCGAAGGCCGCCTGGACCGGTAGATTGTGTGGTCGTTCGCGGTAAGCATCTCGCACAATGGCTTGAGTCGCTTTGGGAGACAATGAATTCCCGCCGCCGGTTGCGGTCGGGGCGCTGCCGTTGCTCCCAAATGTTTGCAGCATGTACTGGTAAGCGTTCTGTGGACCTCGACCACCGCCGTGGCCCGGCAGTTCGTTAAACGCTTGATCGACAAACCGCGTGTCCGTCACCCACGAGCTTTGCGGCGTGTTGTATCGCAGTCCCATACTTTCCGGGGCCGTCCCCGATTGGACGTGATACAGACCAAACGTGTGTCCCGCCTCGTGCAGCGCGACGTCGGCCAGTGCGATCGCTGTGTTGGAAGCAGAGCCCCAATCCTCGTCCCCGACGAAGGCGATATCCGTGCGATTGTTGTTACCGAAGTCGATATCGCCGGCCACATGGTAGTAGTCGTTCGACAGCGTCGATGGTCCCAGGAACAGCGTCGAAACGCCCTGACCTTCCACGGCTCCTCCGGTGTGTCGCACCACCGAGATGCCAAACGGATTCAAGTCGATCTGCACCATGCTGATGAGCTGCGTGATGATCTGCTCGCGATCAGCACGATTTCGCAACAAGGGTTGCACGACGATGCCGTTTTGATCCGCGTCAAACTCATTGACCGAGCTGGCCCAATCACTGCCAGCCCATCGGACCAAGTCAGTGCGAGAAATGTTGGCTCCGTCGAAGTTGAGGTACAGCACTCGATTGTTCGTCGGCGGCGGCGGCGGTTGCACGATTCCCGTCGAGACCACCAGCGAGTATTGCCCTGTGCTGCCTGCGAGATCACCGGTTCCCGCCACCGCGCTGTAGGTCGAGTTGCCAAAACCGGAAACACCCAGGAAATAGGTTCCCGCGCCGGTAAACGTGAATTCGAGATACGATTCCAAACTGCTTGGTTCGCCGGGTGTCGGGCCGTCGTCGTTGCGTGCCAGCTCATTGCCGCTGGCGTTGAACAGCCGGATGAAAGAGTCGAACCCTAAGCTCGATACATCGACGTCGAAACGAATCGTCTGCCCGGCGGTCGCTGTGAAGCGAAACATGTCCACATCGATGGCGACGTCGATCGACAGACCGCTGCGAGTCACCGAACTGGAAATGGCTCCCAAGTCGACCGCTTGCGAGATCTGATCATCCGAGTCGGGATCAGGCGGAGTCACCGTCAGAGAATAATTCCCGATACTGCCAGCCGTGTCTCCCGCACCCGTCACCGCATTGAACGAGCTGTTTCCAAAACCGGACACCGAGACGAAGTAGGTGCCGGCACTCAGATTCAAATCGAGGAACGATTCGTTGCTCGCGGCTTCTCCCGGATTCGGGCCGTCATCGTTGCGAGCGACTTCCACTCCCGTCGAATTAAACACGCGGAGGAATGAGTCCAGACTGCCGCTGGGCCGATCGATGTCGATTTGCACTCGCTGAGCCGCGCTCAACGTGAAGCGATACATGTCAACGTCCGTCGCCACGTCGATCGTTCCCGTTCGCGTGACGGGCTGCCCGATTTCCGCGAGGTTCACCGCTTCGCTGATTTGGTCATCCGCGTCGCTCGATGTCACCGTCGTCGTTGTCGCGGACACGACCAGCGCGTAGTTGCCGGTGCGGCCATTGGTATCTCCCAGTCCCGTCACCGCGTCGTAACTGCGGTTGCCGAAACCAGAGACTCCCAAGTAGTACGAGCCAGCCGTGGCGAACGTGAACTCCAAGAAGGAATCGAGTCCGCGGACCTCGCCGGGAGCCGCCGCGTCGTCGTTGAATGCCAATTGCTGTCCTGACGAATTGAACAGGCGGAGGTATGAGTCCAATTGACTTCCCGCCGGGCGGTCGATGTCAAACGACAAACGCTGCCCGGCCGCCACGTCCACGCGATAAACATCGACGTCGATCGCCAGATTGATCGAATCGTTGCGCGTGACCGGCGTCGCGATTGTGCCGAGTTGGATCGCATCACGAATCTGATCATCAGGGTCGGCGGTCAACAGCAACCGTGACTCCAAGTTCTCGATCTGCGACAGCAGCGCGAACTGCGACAGCCGCTGTGATGTTCGACGACTCGCCTTGTTTGCAATCAACCGCCCCAACAACATTTTCGCCAACGACTTCGTGGACATGACAGAATCTCGCTCTCAGAAGAACGTGACTTTGGAAGTTTAACGGGCGTTTCAGACTGAGTTTCTCGATGAAAAACCGGCCTGGAAATCGTTGGTCACATCACAACGATTCGTGAAATCGCCCCTGCCCTCAAGATGCAGAATCGTTGTCCGGCCACGACATTCTTTCCGCGCGACTGTTCCCAAAATGCCTGATTTGCGGGTTCCTGCTTCAAGTTCTCGGCTCAAGGATAGGTCGCGAATCCGTACTTTCAATGACGATCAGGTGACAATCGCGGCGGGATCGGTATCTTGAGCCGCGGCGTTGGTAGACCGATCTTGCAATCACTCACACACGGAGGTGCCAGCATGGCTCGCAACGAACAGCGGCGGCAGAAGAAGTTGGAGGCGAAGAAATCGAAGCGCAAGGAAGAGCAACGGATGGTGGCTCGTGTGCAGTCATCGGGGACGCGCGGGCAAATGGAGGTCGCTCGGAATTGGCCGGTGGTACAGGCGCGAGTCTCGGCAGGATTGTGGGACCACGGCATGGGCGAAGCGTTGCTGGTACGTCGCGGGCCGGGCGGCATCACCGCCTACGTCGTGTTCCTGTTGGATGTGTATTGCTTGGGCGTCAAGAACGTGGTTGCTCGCGCGGAACCGGATCACGTCGCGGCGCGATGGCTCACAAGTCTGTTCGAGAGGACTGGTCCGTGGGTCGATGTTTCGCCCGAGCATGTTCGCAAGTTGGTCGAGGGTTCGATTGGCTATGCGATGTCGCTGGGGCTGGCACCGCACCATGAATGTGCGGGGGCGCTGTTGATCTTCGGCGACTTGGACAGCTCGCGGTGTTCGACCGAGTTCACCTTTGGCCGCGACGGCAAGCCACTCTTTATCGCGGGACCGCATGATAACGAAGCCCGAATCTACGAAATTCTGACCACACTCAAGCGAACAATCGGGGCAGAACAGATGGATTATGTTCTTCCCTCCGCGACCGGCAAAGTGTCGGGTGAGCTGGCTGATCTCCTCGAAGAGACCGGCGTACGCGTCATTGACGCTGACGAGTTGGACTCAGAGGTTGACTCCCCGGAATGCGAGTCGGTCAAGCAGTTGGCCCATCAAGACTGACGCGGCTCGGCGTCTCGAGAACGAGTGTAGGTCTCCCATTCGCTGGCTCCTTAAATTCGCTGTCGAATCCTGTCACAAGAAATCGACAGCGAATTCAAGGAGCCAGCGAATGGAGAAACGAGGCTTTCCGCCATTCGTGTGGAAAGCGAAAAAGTGAGCCGCAAGGCGCTAGCCGCGGGTCGAGAAAGCCAAACCGCGGCTAGCACCTTGCGGCTCACCAGCAAAACATCCCACAGAGTCTCGATCCGTGAGTTATCGAGAGACCAAGACTTGGTCCGGTGTACTCACTTGAAGAATGCCGGGAGCCGCGCTCTGACTGTGATCGTGGCCGTTGTAGACGCCGAAGTCGGCGAACAGATACCGCTTGAGCAACCGATAGACCCAACTCTTTTCCGGGATCTCGTGGCCGGGGTTGTATTGCGACGTGCGAGTCGCCATCGCTTGCAGTTCGGCCAGCGCGGTCTGACGAGCGGTCGTGTCTTTCGCTTCGTGCAGCACGACAAGGTTGTGCAACAGATCCGGCCGTTCGAGCACGATGCAGCCGCGAGTCGTCTTCTGCGCCAGCGATCGGAAGTCACGCAGGAATTCCGAGCCCATGATCTTCTCGCCCAGAGTGCGAGATTCGTCGTGAATCGACTCTTTCGCGAATTGGACGATCGGGCACGGCTCGATGCCGCCCCACGGGTTGATGTGATGGCTGATGCCGGTCGCGGCGGGGCAGAGAGCTTGGCCTTCGCCGTCGTAGTAGGCGTCGATGATTGCGATCGGCTTCTTCGCTCGCATCTCGACGACGAACTTGCGGATGCGACCCTGTTGTTCCGGAGTCAGACACAAGTCGGGACAGGCATCGGGGCCCATCGGGCGATAGACGTGGAACCAAGTGTAGAACACCCCCATCTCGATCAGACGATCGAGCCATTTCTCGGTGACGAGATCGTCGATGTTCGTTTTGCAGACGCTGGTGCAGACGCCGGTCAGCAGATTGTTTCGCAGGCAGGCTTCGATCCCCTGCATCGTCTTGCTGAGCACTCCGTCTCGACCGCGACGCTCATCGCTGATGATCTCGGTCCCTTCGACGCTGATCAGCGGAGTGACATTACCGATGCGGCGCATCTCACGAGCGACCTCGTCGGTGATGAAGTGGCCGTTGGTGAAGACTTGGAAATAGCAGTCGCGATGCGCGGCCAGCATGTCGAGCAACTGCGGGTGCATGAACGGCTCACCGCCGACGATGCCGAAGAAGACGTTGCCCATTGCTTTGGCCTCGCGGACGAGGCGGTTCCAAGCGTCGAGACTGATCTTCTCCTGCTTGGCCGAGACATCAACCCAGCACCCCTGACAGCGCAGATTGCAGGTGTTGAGAATCGAGACATACAAAAACGGCGGAAAGAATTTTCCTTGCTTCATCCGACGTTTGTACTTGATGACCGACAGCGTCCCTTTGACCCCCATGTTCCAGAGGAACTTGGCAACCAATCGCTTATCGGTTTCCAACAGCACTCGTTTGGCCATTCGCAGATACATTTCAGCAGCCTTTCGGGCAGTCAATTGGCGCGAACCGGTTTCGTTTTCTTGGCGGAGCGCTGTTTCACGGCCTTCCAAAACTCAACGTGAGACAGCCCTTTGCCGGCCTTGATGCTTTGCCGAGACTTTTCCAACAACGCCTGAAACCGGGGAGAGTGAGCTAGAATCAGCCGTTCCAAGTCGTCGTCGTCGGGCGGCTTCATGATTCGGATTCCGGACAGGGGGGCGGGATGATAGTCCCGGAGAATCTTCCGGCAATCAAGACGCGGAGTCTCAACTTAAGGAACCCAACCGCAACAATTTCCCGATACCAGCCCGACGCGCCAGCGAGTGCATCCAAAGCCTAGTCAGAAGGAACGCACTCGCTGGCGCGTCGGGCTTGTATCTTGAGTGTGCAACGAAGACTGCCAACTGGAATCGAAGTCCTGCCTGCGGCGGAGACTTGCTCAATAATTTCTCTGTTTGCAGAGCAAAGGAATGCGCGATGTTTTTTGCCAAATCGACTCCAGGGGAAAGATGCCCAACGAATGAAGGGCGAACGCTTCAGAGCATTTCGCCTCGAATCAAGCCGGGTGAGCATTCGCCCTCGCTAACGCTTCGGGTTACTTTGTGCGCGACACTCCGAAGGGCCAACTCATGCAGGTGTTTTCCCAGCGATTGACATTGTGCTTCCGAGTTGGCTTGCTCGTTGCCTGCTTGGACCTGTTCTCTTCGCCGGTCTTCGCTCGTGAGTTGTTGACGTTTGACGGAACGGTCGGCGGCGAGCAATTGACTGTCCTCGCCAAGAGCAAGGTGGAGACATGGCAACCGCAGGACTCCGTGACGGCAAAAGGCCCGGCTCCGGCGGGACGCGCGGTGCGGTTGTCGGGCGAGAAGGGAAGTGGCTTCGTCGCGAAATCGAAGTCGCTCAGTGAGGTCGATTGGCGGAAGTCGGGGACGCTCGCGTTCTGGGTGCATCGTTCGGCCGATGAAGTCAAAGAGCATCCGACCGTGTCGCTCGACGTGCAATTGATTGAAGAGGATCGTCAGGCGCACTTCTGGCGAAAGCTGGATCTGAACCACACCGGCTGGAAGTTGATCGAGATGCCGCTCGACTGGTTTCGCTGGAGCAACAGTCGCATCCCGCGCTGGGACAAGGTGCGGAGTCTCGCGTTTCTGCTGCGAGAATCATCGACACTGACGTTTGACACCGTTTGGACAGAGTCGACCGAGACGGCTCGCGGAGATTTCCCCTCCGCCGAGTTAGTCGCGCCAATCGCCTTTCCGAAGGATGACAACGCGGAGAAGCTCCGATCGCTGGAGACGCGCGACGTGCAGTTGCTGACGAACGCCAAGTCACTCGACATGGAACAACTCGCCGGGCATCTGGCATCCGTCGCGAAAGAGATTCGACGCGAGATGCCGTTCCTGCCTGAACCGGATCGCGGGGCCGTGCTGGTCGTCTTTCAAACGCGAGACGAGTATCGGCAGTTCGTCCCCCGATTTGCCCGGCAGCTCAACAGCGAGTCGAACTCGCCGGAGTCCGCGGGCTACACGGTCGAAGGGGTCAGCACATCGAGTTGGGACGCTCAATACGGCACACTGCGGCCGGTCTACACGCACGAGTTTGTGCATGGCTATCTCTGCCGCACGCTGCGGCTCGCCAGTCATGGCGATTGGCTGCACGAGGGGCTTGCCAGTCGCTTTCAACTCAAGCTGCACCCGCAGGCCGATTTCAACGAGTTCATCAAAAACGCTCTGAAGAATCCGAAGGCTCACGATCCGCTGCGTGACCTGTGCGATGGCCACCGCATCGTCGGCAACCGCTACTGGCAAGCGGCGACGCTCTGTCAGATGCTGCTGACCGATGAACGCTATCGAGCCGGTTGGCCGATCCTTCTGGAACGGCTGCGCGAGGCCAGGAGCAACGATCTCGGCCCACATTTGGAACCGGTATGGCAGACCGACTTCGACAAGCTGACGATCGACTGGCGGGCGTTCAGCCTACGCGAATTTGGTTTGCGAGACGTGAAGAAGCCCGACGAATGAAGGGAGACGACGAATGCTTCCTCAGCCGACGGTGCCGCCTTCGACGACCAAGATTGTGACACAAGTTGCGCACCATCTCTTTGCCGCCTCACTTCGCGTCCTTTGCGACCTTCTGTTCCAAACTCTGTTTTCAACAGAAGGTCGCAAAGAACGCGAAGTCGGGCTTCTGTTCATTTCGCCGTCGTGGCGGGTGTCCCCGAACCGCTCAGGCTTTTCAGATACGCGAACAGATCCGCGAAGTCGGCCGAGCGAAAGTCCTTCAGCAGGCCGCTGGGCATCAGCGATTGCGGCAGCGTGCGGCGAGTCTCGACGTCGCGGGTTTCGATGCGGTGCGTTTGATTGGTTGAGTTCCGCAATAAGACGCCTTCGGCCGATTCGTAGACGATCAAGCCCGTGTGGACTTTGCCTTGTTTGGTTTCGATGAGCGTCGTTTGATAGCGCGTGGAAACATCGCGATTGGGCAGAGCGATCGCGAGGAACACATCGTTGCGAGCAAAGCGGCTGGTCGCACCCGCGAGGTCCGGGCCGAGTCCTTGTCGGCCTCCGTGACATTGAGCACACGAACGCTTCTCAAACAGTTTCCGACCGCGTTCGGCATCACCCGCCGGCCAATCGACGAGTGCCAGTTGCTCGGTCAACCAAGTCAGCGTTTCGGCATCTCCGCCGAGTACACGAGCGGCTTCTGTCGGATACTTCTGAGTCAGGTAATCGGTCCAGCGTTGGACGGCTTCAGCCTGTGGCCGATAGCCCGGTTGACCGAAGACGAACCCGAAATCGCGGTTCAAGTTTCGAGTCAGCAGCTTTGCGATCTTGTCACGGATCGGGAACTCCTTCTCGTCGCTGCCGAGTCGACGGAGCGCACGAAGCAGAGAGATCTGTTCGGCGGGAACTTGGCTCGGTTTGAATTTCGTCAGCGCGTCGGCGCACGCGGTCAGCACTTCGAGCCGCGATTCCTCCAAGCCCTCGACAAACTTGTCGCGGTCACGCTCTTCCGGTTGTTGAGCGAGGATGACGAGCACCGCGCCCCGAATCTGAAATTGATCGAATTGCCGACGCAGCAGGTCGCGATGCTCCGGCTGCTTCGATTCGCCGATCAGGAACACGACGTCGTTGGTCCACGGATAGTCGACATCGTCCGTGACGGCTTTCACATACGAGTCGATGACCTTCGGCAGCAGATCCTGCGGCAATTGCGAGAGAAACAACACATGTCCCGGCCGGCCGAACTCCGGCTGCGCGACGAGTTGATCGGCGAGGTCATCGTCGAGCTTGGCTAATTCGCGAAACAGCTCGCCGACGCGGTCGTCCCAGTGCAGGTCTTGGGTCAGCTTCCGCTCGCGGATCTTCGGTTCGAGGCGAATGAGTCCGCGCGCGATCGCATCGGCTTGTGCTCGATTGCGCGACGTTGGGATGCGTGCGGCGACCAACAAGTAATGCAGGTCTTCGACGGGATGTGTCTCGTCGGTGATCTTGGCCAAGACTCTGTCGAGCAGCTTTGTGTTGGCGAGCGACAGCATCGCGAGTGCTCGCGACAGCTCGCGGTCCACATCGGCATCACCGGTCGGGAATGTTTCGACGAGCCGAATCCGCAGCGGGTCGAGATCACGTTCAAAGGCCGACAGATCGAGCTTCGTCGAATACGCCTCGAAGGCGGGGATTCCCGAAGCCGGCACCATGTCGCCGAGTGCCAGTTGCAGCAACCGCGCGGCTTGCAGCTTGAGCGACGGCGAATGATCGCCATCCAAAATGTTGAGGCTGATTTTCAGAGCGTACCGAGTCGCGGCGGGCGAGCGAGGCAGATAGCCGACTGCATACATCAGCGTCGCTTGCCAGCCGGCCTTCACGATCGCTTGCGACAGCGTTTGAAAGCTGGCGGGATCGAGCCGCACCAACAACCGCGAAGCCGTCAGTCGATTGAAGCGATCGTCACTCCCCAGTTGCTGGACGAGTCCATCCACCAGCGGCGACCAATCGCTGCCAATGTCGGCTGACAGGATTGCTTCGAGCGCCGCGCGACTCACGAGCAGATCGCGATCCTCCAAAAACGTCTTCGCGACTTTCACGTCGAGCAGATTCGCGTGCGTGCGGCCGAGCGACCAGATCGCTTTCGCTCGGACCTCGGCGGGAGTCGCCTTCGACAACTCGATCGCTTCAGTCGTATCGAGTCCGCCGAACAATTCCGTGAGGATGTCGATCGCTCGCAAGCGGACAGCCGGCAAGAGCGCGTCGTTGTTCGCGGTTTCGAGGAACGGCTCGCGCCCCAGTTGCCGAGCCAACGGTTGCCAGCGTGCTCGCGACCAACTGCTGAGCGGCTGCGGAGCGGTCACGCACGCGGCGAGTTTTTCGGTCGCGGAACTCTCTTCCGTTGCCTGACTCCCTGAGTCGGGAGCTTTCGGATACGACACTTGCCAGACGCCGCCGCGAGTTCCTCGGCCGCCGACGCTCACGAACAGGCTGCCGTCGGGACCGACCTCAATGTCGGTCGGAGCGAAACCATGATCGCCGGTGGCGGACAAGAACAACTCGGATTCCGTCTTCCACGCCGAACCGTGGCGGACCAGCGGCAGCGCGAGAACTCGGCCGAATGTCCAATCGAGTACGAACAGCGCCTCGCGGTACTTCTCTGGAAACTGCCGATGTTGATAACAAACGACTCCGGTCGGTGAGCCTCGACCGGCGGAGGCGATCACCGGCGGCATGTCGAGGAATTCGTCGGGACGTTTCCAACTCCGCGTCACCCAACCCGCGTGTGATCCCGGCAGCAAGTGAATCACCCGAGTCGGCCGATACCACGGCAACGAGACATCTCGCTCATCATCACTGTCGAACGTGAACGCATCGGCCATGCGATTGAAGGCGAAGTCGTAAGCGTTCCGCATCCCGTGGGCGACGACCTCGCCACCGCTGGTGTCTGGCTTGAGCCGATACAGCACTCCGTTTTCCGGCTGCTTGATCGGCGCGTTCGGGAGCGTGACGTACTTGGCATTCAGCTCGGTGTTGTTGCCGGCGATCAGATACCACCAACCATCGGGACCGCGTTGAATCGCATGCGCGTGATGCTCGCCGCCGCACTTAAGCTTGAGCAACACATCGGGCGGGCCATCGGCTTTGTCATCGCCGTCACGATCGCGAAACCGCAACAAACCTTCGCCGCCGACGGCCAGCAAATCCGTGCCGTGCCAACACATCCCCTGCACGCCGACCGCCGGCCCTTCCGCGAACAGTTCGGACTTGTCGGCCACGCCGTCGCCGTCCGTGTCGATCAAGTGCTTGATGAAACCGTTCCCCGCGACAGTGATCCGACCGCGCGAGTCGATCGTCAGGCAATGAATGTCGTGAGCCAGATCGTCATCGGCGAACAGCGACACACGGAAGCCGTCCGGAGCCTTCAACGCTGGTTCGGCCGCCGGCAACGTCGCGCCGAAAACGGCGATCAATGCCAGGATAAAGACCGGGGTCGGGTGTTCGGTTTTTCGGAATTGACGGGCACTAAGTCTGGTGAGCGAATCACGCTTCGTGCCCGCCAATTTCGAAAAACCGAACACCCGACCCCTCGCTCGCCAACTTCGATTCAGACAACTGACCGCGAACGACCATGTAGAGTGACGTCGAGACATCCGTGAGAATCCTTGCCGTTCATGTCCGCGAGTTTGAAATTCCATTTCACCTGCGAATCCAGAGCTCAGCGGGGCTTGCCGGGATGACTTGGATGTGATTCCGTTTCGGCCGACGATTCCGCCGGATCGGGACGTTGAGCCTCATCAACCACGGGGGCGGCGGGCTGATCGAGTTGGCTGAAGAACGCCAGCAGTCGGCGATCGTACTCGTCTGGATCGACGGAGCGGGCCAGGTTGTGCTTCGCCTTCTGGACCATCCACAACGCTTCGGGTTGTCCGATCAAGCGAACCATTTCTTGCGAGACTTCTGGCATCACATAAGTGTCTCGTTGACCCGCGATGACGAGTGCCGGCTTGTCAGCCAGTTGAGGCAGGACTCGTTCGAGCATCGCGTAACGGCAGCGGCGCTGATGCTGGCTGATCCAGCGCGTCAGTGTGAGAGTCCACCGAATGTGCCAGGCGGGGATGAGTTTCACCATCGCCGCCGGAGCGACAATCGTGATCCAGCGACGAGCGTGGGCCATCATCATCAACTTGGTGCCGAAGGCTCCCTCGCAGGCGACTCGCAGAACTTCCGGACGCTGCGACGCGACATACAACGCCGCGCCGCCACCCCGACTGATCCCAAACAATCCCAGCGGCAACTCGTTGAGGTCCGGGCGCGAGTAAACGAAATCAATCACCGCGTTGAGATCCATCACTTCAAATTGAGTCAGCCAATGCAGCGGCTCGTAGCCTTCCAACCGGTCGCTGTCGCCGTGATTGCGAAAGTCGAAGGCCAGCACATGAAAGCCCGCTCGCGACAAGGCCGAACAATACAGCATCGCCGAACGCTGATTGCTGGCGAACTCCGGGCAGAACACGATCAATCCCCGCGGCGTCCGTTCGGTGTGCCGATAGAGACAGCCACGCAACGTAATGCCATCGGGCGTCGTCACCGAGAAGCTTTCGGCATCGGGGTCAGGAGGGAGCGACTCCACGCGAAACGGCGGCGAGTTCTCAATCAGCGCTCGCACGATTCGCACGGCATGCCACTGAATGAGAACCTCCGCGATCAGAAGAAACGCCAGCAGTCCGATCAATGCCCACATCACAATTGAAACTTCTCCGTTGGATTCCGAGTTCCCCGCAAGACGGCGAACCTCTTGTATTTCATTCCATTGGCCAGATTCCTTTGATAACCACGATCGAGCGAGGACGAGATCAAAGGAATCTGGTCAAAGGAATGAAAGACCACTGCGACTCACCTGCGAGGGATGCGGATCACTCCCGAAACTCTCGCAGAATCAGTGACACGTTTTGACCGCCGAAACCGAAGCTGTTGGACAGCGCGACCTTCGCTTGGCCCTCGCGCGGCTGATTGGGGATGTAATCCAGATCGCAATCGGGATCGGGATTTTCATAGTTTGTCGTCGGCGGCAAGACGTCGTCGCGGATCGCCAGCAGGCAGGTCATCGCTTCGACCGCTCCGGCGGCGGCAATGAGATGCCCCATCATGCTCTTGGTACTGGAGACCGGCGTCTTGAAGGCCACATCGCCGAGTGCCCGCTTGATCGCCATCGTCTCGGTGCGGTCGTTGACCGACGTGCTGGTTCCGTGAGCGTTGATGTAGTCGATGTCGTCGGGATTCACCTGTGCGTCGTTCATCGCCATCTTGATGCAAGCGGCCGCGCCTCGGCCTTCGGGATGAATGTCGGTGATGCGGTACGAGTCCGCGCTGGAACCGTAGCCGACCACCTCTCCATAGATTTTCGCTCGCCGCTTTTTCGCGTGTTCCAACTCCTCCAGCACGAGGATGCCGGCTCCCTCGCCGAGCACGAATCCATCCCGCTCCCGATCGAAGGGACGAGAGGCTCGTGTCGGATCGTCGTTGCGGGTCGAGAGGGCAGTCAGCAGATTGAAGCCGGTCACTCCGAACTGGTGAATCATGCTGTGAGAGCCGCCGCTGAGCATGATGTCCGCATCGCCGCGACGAATGAGTTCGGTCGCCTCGCCGAGCGCCTGGCTGCTGGCCGCACAGGCGGTGAGGCAATTCAAATTCGGTCCTTGAGCATTGAACAACCCCGCCAAGTGCCCAGCGGTCATGTTCGGTTCTTGCTGCCGCTCTTTCTCACCGATCAGCAGTTCGAGGCTGAGCTTGGTGAACTTCTCGACGTCCAACCCGCCGTCACTGAGCTTCGAGAGCGCGATCATTCCCATGAACTTCGGGAAGTCCTGCTGCCCCTCGCCGGAACCGAGATAGACGCCGAATCGCGTCGGGGCGATGTCCCGCTCTTCCAAGCCGGAGTCCCGCATCGCATCCGTCGCCGCCCCAATCGCGAACTTGATGTTGCGGCCGCAGTGCTCGTACTGATCCGGGTTCGGGACGTAGTCGCCCAGCCGAAAATTCTTGACCTGCGACGCGAACTTCGTCGGGAATTCCGACGCATCAAAATGGGTGATCGGCCCGACGCCGCTTTTGCACTCTTTCAAAGAACTCCACATCTCACCGACGGTGTTCCCGATTGGAGTGATGCAGCCCATTCCCGTGACGACGACTCGACGTTTCATGCTTTGACCTGTAGCGGTTGAATACCCCGAAGACCGAGCCACTGTAGTCGTGCCCGTTCGGAGGGGCAAACTGTCGCGCGGCGAAAGTCACCTCGGCAGCGCGGCGAAAGTAACCCGAAGCGTCAGCGAGGGCGAACGCTCCAAAACGCTCTCCATTCGTAGTCACTCGGAGCGTTCGCCCTCGCTGACGCTTCGGGTTACATCGCCTGACCTATTGCTCAAAGATCCTGACCTGCACTTGGCCGTCACGCGTGATCCAGCCGCGATACATCCCCTCGGTGTTGTAAGACGGATAGAACCGGCCCTTGTGGTCGAGACAAATCACGCCCCCCTCGCCGCCAGCCCCCTTGAGTTTCTTACGGATGACTTCATCGGCCGCCGCATCGACCGGCAAGAGCTTGTATTTCATCAACGCGACGATGTCGTGAGCCACGCAGTATCGGATGAAGAACTCGCCGTGACCGGTCGCGGAGATCGCACACGCTTCGTTGTCGGCATACGTCCCGGCTCCAATGATCGGCGAGTCGCCGACTCGGCCCCAGCGTTTGTTCGACATGCCGCCGGTTGAAGTCCCTGCCGCCAAGTTGCCGGACTTGTCGAGTGCCACCGCTCCCACCGTGCCGAAGGAGAAGCCAGGCAGATGCCGTTCATCGACGAGCACAGGCGGGCCGCCTGTGCCTACGTTGGACCTATTCTTCTCTTCCTCAAGCTGCTTCTGAAGCTGCTGCCAGCGTTCCTCAGTGCGGAAGTATTTGGGATCGACGATCTCCAGCCCCTTCTCGACGGCGAACGCTTCCGCCCCGCGACTGACGAGCAGCACATGCTTGGACTTCTCCATGACGGCTCGCGCGGCCGTGATCGGATTCTTGACCGTCGAGACTCCCGCGACGCTGCCCGCCTTGAGCGTCTTGCCTTCCATGATCGAGGCGTCGAGTTCATTCCGCCCATCATGCGTGAAGACGGCACCTCGACCGGCATTGAACTGCGGCGAGTCCTCCATCAGCCGAATCGCCGCTTCGACCGCATCCAGCCCCGTCGCGTTGGGTTTGTTGAGCGCGGCGAACCCGGCTCGCAGAGCTTGCTCCAATTCGGTGCGGACCCGCTTGTCGATCTCAGGAGTCATCTCGACCTTGTCCAAGCCGATCCCGCCATGAATCGCGAACACGACATTCTCAACCACAGCATCCTCCGCGCGAGCGGTGTGAGTGAAGGCAGCGACCAGCAACAACCCGAACCCGATGGATCGAAACATGATTCCCCCCAAGACAGTTTTTCCTGCCGTAGCCGCGTTCGCCAGAACGCGGGCAGCCCGCACTCTGGCGAGTGCGGCTACGAAAGTTTTTTTCCGGCCGACAGCCGATGGCCGTTATTCCCTTTTTGAAAGCTCAGGAAAAAAAGGATAACGGCGATCGGCTTTCGGCGATCGGCTTTCGGCCGGACGAATTCAGTTGAGCACGGGCAACTCGACGAGACTCGACCGGCGAGGCTCGTCCAAGTGAGGTTTCGGAACGGTGACGACCGGCTCCGCGAGCGGTCTGTTCTTCTTGCCGGGACCGAACAGAAACAGCTTCGCGACCGTCATCAACCCACGCAGCGAACCAAACGTGTCGGCCACCGCGCTCGGCTCATAGCCACAGTGAACCATGCAGTCGGTGCATTTGGGATTCCCGCTGGCTCGGCCGTAGCGGCTCCATTCGGTCGAGTCCATCATCTCGCGGAAGCTGGAGGCATAACCCTCGTTGAGCAAATAACACGGCTTCTGCCAACCGAAAAGGTTGTAAGCCGGACTGCCCCACGGCGTGCATTCGAGATCCCAATTCCCCTTGAGAAACTCGATGAACAACGGCGACTGATTGAATCGCCAACTCCGCTTGGCTCCATCCAGCAATCGGCGAAACAAACTGACCGTCTCGCGCGAGTGCAGAAAATGTTCTTGATCGGGAGCTTTCTCATACGGATAGCCCGGCGAGACCATCATCCCTTCGACCCCCATCTCCATCAGCGTGTCGAAGAACTCGTGATAGCGTTCCGGCCGAGCATTGTTGAACAGCGTCGAGTTGGTCGTGACTCGGAACCCCGCCTTGATCGCCGCCCGAATCGCATCGACCGCGATGTCATAAGTCCCCTCGCGACAGACGGCGACATCGTGCTCCTCCGCCGGCCCATCGAGATGCACCGAGAACGACAGATATTTCGAGGGGGTGAACTTCGACAGATGCTTCTCCAGTAACAGGGCGTTCGTGCAAAGATAGACGTACTTCTTGCGAGCGACCAAGCCGCTGACGATCTCCCCAATTTGCGGATGCAGCAACGGCTCGCCGCCAGGGATCGAGACCATCGGAGCACCGCATTCCTCGACCGCCGCGAAACATTCCTCCGGCGTCAATTGCTTGCGGAGAATCTCCACCGGATGCTGAATCTTCCCGCAACCGGCACAGGCCAAGTTGCAGCGAAACAGCGGTTCGAGCATCAACACCAACGGATACCGCTTCACGCGCCGCAGCTTTTGGCCGAGCACATAAGTGGCGACAGTCCACATTTGCGAAATAGGCACACCCATGAAGACGCCTCCCTGCTGAAGTCTCAAATCTCAAATCAAGCGGCGTGATAGCAAGTTCTCACGCAAAGTGTCATCCCCATTCGGCGAACAGCGACACGTCACACGTTGCATTGTCAAAACATGAATTTGAATTGCCAGACTCTCGGCTTGACATGTTTGTTAAGCTGATCCAGAATGCTGCCCAAGTGAAGGAGCTCGGCAGATCAATGCGATGCTGGGATGACACCCTTCGCGAGATTGTAAAACCTCGCAGCGTTTTCTCCGTCAGTTCGAGTTCTTTCGGTAAGAACTGTCGGGCTTCGCATTCAAGTTGGAGAGAACGCTCCCGCAACAATTTACAGGAGTGTCGAAATGGGTGCGCGAAAAAGTCGTAGATTAAAACGATTGCCGATGTTCACGGAACAAGGAGTCCTTCCTCCCGGAGATTACGAACTCACTCTGGAGGAGTTAGGGAAATCATTCTTGGTTCTTGGGCCGGCTGATCCTGCAGATTGCCCGAATTGGGACTCGGCCTGGCGATTCCAACTCGTGGAAAACGCGGCGATATTGATTCACCAATTATGGCAAATAGGGATCAACGAGATTTTTCTCGATGGTTCGTTTGTAGAAGAGAAGGATCACCCGAACGACATAGACGGTTATTTTGCCTGTGAGCGAGACCACCTTAAGAGTGGCCGGTTGCAGCAAGAATTAAATCTAATCGACCCATATAAAGTTTGGAGTTGGGATCCGAAGTCACGCAGAAAAGTGCCAGGAACGCACAAGCCACAGTTGCCGATGTGGCATCAATATCGTGTTGAACTTTATCCGCATTACGGCCAGTCCAGCGGGATACTCGATCAGTATGGCAACAACTTGGAATTCCCCGCCGCGTTTCGACTTTCCAGGCAGTGGATTCCCAAAGGTATCATCAAAATCGTGCGGGATGTTTGATCTCAATACTGTTTGATTCCGTCATCTTTAGAGTTGCCGACTGGAAAAATCATGATTCGAAACGAAGCCGAATACAAAGCGACGGTTCGCCGCGTGCAGGAACAAGCGGAGCGGCTGAATCAGCAAACCGCGGAGTTGAAAAGCACGGGCTTGACCAAAGAACAGATCAAGCGCGTGACTGATCCGGTGCGGTCGTTTCACGAGCAGCTCAAAGAAGAACTTGAAAGCTACGAGCGGCTGAAACGCGGTGAGTTCGATGAATTGCAGAACTTGTCTGGCTTCGGAGAACTGCTTGTTGCCGTGCGGATCGCCAAAGGGGTGACTCAGCGAGATCTCGCCAAGCGGTTGGGAGTCAGCGAGTCGCAAGTGTCGCGTGACGAACGCAACGAATACCACGGCATCACCATCGACCGAGCGAATCGCATCCTCGAAGCGCTGGACGTGGAAGTCACCACGGAGGTCTCATCGCTGGGCCGCGCGCGGCCCAAATTGGCTCGCTCAGCGAGTTGACGTGGAGACGACGAACCGCTTGACGCTGTTCAAGAAGGCGGGTTGAATCATCCCGCCTTCTTGGACTTTTTTTGCCTCACTCAACCAGGAGCCTGCCATGGGTCAATTGCTGCGCCGCTGTGTGTGCTTCGCGTTCTGCCTGAGCTTGATGGCCGCGTGCCTCGCCGAAGCGAACGCTCAGGAGAAGAAAGAGGCTCCGGTCGTGCCGCCGCGCGAGGGGAAGCGTGAGAAAGTTCAAATCTTCAACGGCAAAGACCTGACTGGCTGGATCGGGCACGAGCAGTATTGGTCGGTGAAGGACGGCGTCATCATTGGCAAGAACACCGAGCCGGTGCCGGTCAGCACCTATTTGCTGACGGAACAAAAATTCTCTGACTTCCGGCTGATCTTCGAGTCGAAGCTGGTCACGTCCGAGATGCACTCCGGCATCGCGATGTGGGGCCGTATCGCTCCCGACAAAGGGGACAAACTCACCTATGCCGGGCATCTGGTGATGTATCCGTCGGGCTACGGCTTTTACGACCTCTACGGACGGAACAGCATCCATCAGAACGCCGCGGCCGCTCAGAAGGTTGGCAAGCAGCACGACTGGAACAAGATGGAAATCCTGGCCCAAGGCAACCGCATTCGCTTCGTGCTCAACGGCACGCTGATCTCCGACTGGCGCGAGCCGGAACCGGAGCGCATCAAAGAGGCACCGATCGGATTGCAGTTGCACTCGAACAAAGTGCCGCAGGAAATTCAGTGGAAGGGACTGGAGCTGGAAACCTTCCCCGAAGACAAACTGCTGACGGTCAAAGAGTAGCGCGGCGAAGCCACATGTCACCCTAAGCGTCAGCGAGGCATGTAACCCGAAGCGTCAGCGAGGGAGGACGCTCCCAAACGCTTTGAATTCGGAGTTGCTGGAATCGCCCCCCCTCGCTGACGTTTTTTGAAGTGGCGCGCTTTGAACTCGGGTCCGCACCGTTTTGTCAATTTCTCAGGTTGTCTTCATTCCTTTGACCAGATTCCTTTGATTCATGGGACGAACCTGTGTCTCAGGATTCCGATCAAAGGAATCTGGTCAAAGGAATGAAACGAATGAATTCGGGCCGTTTTCTTGGTGTCGCGGTCGAACTTGTTCGAAAGAGCGCAACTTCAAAACTGACGCTTCGGGTGACATCGCTTTGTGCCGCCCGGCTCGAAAAAGCCCCCGAGGAATAACAACACCTTCAGCCTTAACTCTGTCGGGCGGCGAAGCCACAATCCAAGTCGAGGAGACGCTCCGCGTGACGAGCCGAACGCTTCACCGACTCGTTTTGGCCCTTCGGCTCGTCACGCCGAGCGATGACGGCTACGTTCACGCGGCCAAACACTTGACTCAACAGCAACAATTTTCGGGATCACCGAGATCCCCATGAGGAGATTCCAATGACCGCAGACATCAAGATCACGGCCGATCCCGCTTCCAATGCGAGTTGCAGTTTCACGATCGACCGGCCGGTGTACCTCGACAGTTCGTTTTACTTTGCCAACAGAGAACGAGCGATCGGTTCCCCTTTGGCCGAGCGATTGTTCGGGATCCCGACGGTCAGCAGCGTGCTGATCTCTCACAATCGAATCGTGGTCAACAAAACCGGTCGCGATGAGTGGCCGATGACTGCCCGACAAATCGGGGCGGCGATTCGCGAGCACATCGCATCCGGGCTGCCACCTGTCGCGGAAGAGTTGCGAGCGTCGCTTCCTCCCGCCGATGTGATTCGCCAGCGAGTGCAAGAGGTGATCGACACGCGGATCAATCCATCGGTCGCGGCTCACGGCGGGCGAGTCGGGCTAATCGGTGTGCAAGGGAATTCGATCTTCCTCCAGTTGGGGGGCGGTTGTCAGGGCTGTGGGCAAGCGAACGTGACGTTGAAGCAAGGCATTGAAGTCGAGATTCGCGCCGCCGTCCCCGAAGTCGGCGACATCTTGGACACGACCGATCACGCGGCCGGTCGCAACCCGTACTACAAGCCGTCGGGGAAGTAGATGCCACGGGTTTTGTTATTGCTGCCGACCACCACCTATCGGACTCAAGCCTTCATGGAGGCCGCGCAACGGTTGGGGGTCGAGCTGACCGTCGCCTCGGAAGAGGCGAACACTTTCGCCCGGCTCAATCCCAGCGGCCTGCTGCGGCTCGACTTCGATGATCCGCCGCAGGCCGCGAGGCAGGTGCTCCAGTTTGCTCAAGAGTATCCGCTCGCGGCGGTGGTTCCGGTCGATGATCAAGTGACCGTTTGCGCCGCGACGATTTGCCAAGCTCTGGGGCTGCGGCATAACTCGGTCGGGTCCGCGCAGGCGGCTCGCAACAAACACCGCATGCGAGAGTTGCTTGAGCGGGCCGCAGTCCCGCAGCCGAGATTCCAACTCGGCTCGCTGGATGACGACCCGGTCCACATCGCCGATCAAGTGCGATACCCGTGCGTCGTCAAACCTCTTTCATTGTCCGGCAGCCGGGGAGTCATCCGCGCCAACTCGAAAGCGGAGTTTGTCCAAGCGGTCGCGCGACTCGATCGCATCCTGCGCTCGGAATTCAGCGAGTCGCCTCCCACAGCCGGCCACTGCCATCGGCGAAAGCCTTCGCCACCCGTCACCGCTCGACAGTTCTTGGTCGAGGACTTCGTCGCCGGACCAGAGGTGGCCCTCGAAGGACTACTCACGCGGGGAGAACTCCGAGTCCTCGCGCTGTTCGACAAACCCGATCCGCTCGAAGGACCGTTCTTTGAGGAAACCATCTATGTCACTCCCTCGCGATTGGCGGTCTCCGTCCAAGACGACATCGCTCGCTGCACGGCAGAGGCTTGTCGAGCGATCGGACTGACGGAGGGACCGATCCACGCGGAGCTGCGAATCAACCCGGACGGCCCGTGCATCATTGAGGTCAACCCGCGTTCGATCGGCGGCTACTGCTCACGAGTGCTGCGATTCGGCATCGGTCAGTCTCTCGAAGAGCTGATCATCCGCCATGCGCTGGATGGGAATGACGACTCGCCCACGCGAGAAAGCCAACCCGCCGGTGTGATGATGATTCCGACTCCTCGCGCGGGAGTCCTGACAGAAATCCGCGGGCTGGATGAAGCTCGAACGGTCAACGGCATTGAGCAGGTCACCATTTCAGCGCACTTGGGCCAGGAGTTGATCCCACTGCCGGAGGGAGCTTTGTATCTGGGCTTCCTCTTTGCCCGAGCCGCATCGTCCGAGGCCGTCGAAGCCGCGTTGCGCGAGTCTCACGCCCGGCTCGACTTTGCGATCGAACCGTTTCCCTCCTGACGGAAATTGAATCACGAATCCCACCGCGTGGAAGAGAATAGGAAGCGTTTGCGGCTGATCCGCCTCACGATTACTGTTCCGCCCACGTTGCTGATTCGCGTTTCGGATTTCGCCCCTCATGCCTGCTTGGCTGCTGCAACATTTTCTGAACCCCGGCTTCGTCATGGCCGGCACGGCGCTGATTTCCGCGCCGATCATCATTCATTTGATCAACCGGCTGAGGTTTCGCCGGGTCCGATTCGCGGCGATGGAGTTCTTGCTGGCCAGCCAGCAACGGAATCGCCGCCGAGTCCTGATCGAGCAATTGATTTTGTTGCTGCTGCGGATCTTGCTCGTGCTGGGATTGATGCTGTTGATTGCTCGGCTGATTCTCGATCCGAGCCAGTTGTCGGTGTTTCGCGGGGCACGCACGCATCACATGGTGTTGCTCGACGACAGCGGTTCGATGCGAGATCGGATCGGAGACACGACGGCGTTTGGCGAGGGAGTGTCGGTCATCAAGAAGCTGGTCGCGGAAGGCTCGCGCCGACCGGGGACGCAGATTTTCAGTCTCGTGCTGCTGTCGAATCCGGAGCAGCCGGTGTTCTCGCAGCGGGATGTCAGTGAGTCGTTCGTCGCGGAACTCGACACGAAGTTGGAGAACCTCAAGCCGTCGCACCGAGCGTTGTCGCTGGTCGATGGGCTAACGGCGACAAGGACGCTCTTCGGAGACAAAGAAGACATCGGAGCGATCAAGCATCTGCATGTGCTGTCCGATTTCCGGCAGCGCGATTGGCAGGATCAGAAGGCGATGTCATCGGCCGCCGAGGTGCTCGACAAAGCGGGAGTGACGTTGAACTTCGTGAAGACGGTCGAGCAGCGGCACGCGAATCTCGCCGTCACCGATTTGTCCGGCGACCTGCAAGTCGCCGCGGCCGGAGTGCCCGTGCGGTTGCGAGTCACCGTCAAGAATTTCTCCGAGCAAGCCGCGACCGAAGTCCGATTGAGCGTCCATCAAGACGGCCAAAAGCTGCCGCTGACGCTGACGTTCGACAAGATCGAAGCGGGGGAATCGGCCGAGCGGGAATTCGATCTCGTGTTCGAGACGCCGAAGAAGCATGACGTGCGAGTCAGTCTCGAAGGGGATCCGCTATCGGAAGACAACTCGCGGTTGCTGGCTCTTGAAACGTCAGCGGTTCACAAGGTCTTGATCGTGGACGGTGATCCCAGCGGCGATGAAGGCTCGTATGTCGTCGATGCTCTCGCGGCCGATCCGCGGATCACGGGGTTCGCTCCGCAGATTGAAGCGGTCGATTATCTGCGTCGCCGACCGATCGACGAGTTTCAAGCAATCTATCTGCTGAACGTCGCCGACTTGCCGGCGGATGCACTCGACCCGTTGGAGAAATACGTCGCGTCTGGCGGCGGCCTTGCGTGGTTCGTTGGGCCGTCGCTCAAGACAGCGTTCTATAACGAGTCGTTGTTCAAAGAGGGGAAAGGTCTATTCCCAGTGCCGCTCGACACGGCTCCGCGCGATCTGCCGATCGTTGAAGATTCCGGGCCGGATCTCGTGCTCGCTTCGCATCCGATCTTTCGAGTCTTTGAGGGGCAAGAGAACCCGTATCTCGATGTGACTCGGGTGGCGAAATTCTTCCCTGCCGCCGCGAGCTGGCCGCGCGACGATCAAACTCGTGGTGACGGAGTGCAGACGATCGCGACGCTCCGCAATCGGCAGCCGCTGATGTTTCATCATCGCTTCGGCAAAGGGAGAGTCATTACCTGTCTGACAACCTGCGGCCCGGCCTGGAACAACTGGGCCAAGTATGCGAGCTATGTCGTGCTGCAACTGGAACTGCAAAAGCACATCGCTCGCAGTGATCGCCAACTCGAACGCAGCCTTGCCGGTGAACCAATTGTCCTGTCGCTGAACCCCAGCGAGTTCACCGACATGATCGACATCGTCGTCCCCGACCCGGCGGGCGAACGAACGATCCGCCTGCAAGCCGCGCCCGATGCGGGAGGGGTCAGCGGTCAGGGGTCAGGGGTCAGTGAATCAAAAATCGAAAATCAAAAATCGAAAATCGAAAATTCCTCGCTCCGCCTCACCGCCACATTCCGCGACACCGATTTACCCGGCCTCTATCGAGTCCGCTACCTCGACCTGAATCAAGTCCCGTCCGAGCGGTGGATCACCTACAACTTTCCGGCTGACGAGAGTGATCTCTCGCTGGCGACGACCGAACTGATTCGCAAACAACTCGGCGAGAAGATCCGAGTCAGCATCCAAGAACCGGGTGAGTTCTCCTGGATCGCAGGCCGCGACATCGGCAGCGAAGTCCGCGACGCTCTGCTGCTGCTGCTGGCCGTGCTGCTGCTCGCCGAACAATTCATGGCGTACCGATTGAGCTACCATCATCGACCGGCTGCGGGAGCGGGCCGATGACCATTGCAATAAGTGATTCCAACATGAAGAGTGCCACACTCGATTCGTCGCAGACAACATTGTCAGAACTCTTGGGAGCCGCCGAGCAAAACGATGTCGTGTTTCTCCAATCCAACGGTGAGACACGCTTCGCCATCGTTCCGGCAGATGACTCCGACGAAGAAATCCTCGCCCTTCGATCGAACACCGAATTCATGGCCTATCTCGCCGATGCCGAACTCCGTGCCGCCAGCGGTCCTCGCAAGACGCTCAAACAGATTCGAGAGACCTTGGAAGTGTAGTCCTGTGCTTTGCGGTGCCCAAAGGAGCCATCATGTCCGCGATCATCGCCAGTTATCCGCATATCGAAGAGTTGCCCGGCGAGCCTGCTCGATTGGAGCGATTGCCACGAATTCGTGTGGCTCAGATCGTCATGGATTATTTGGCGCATGGTTGGTCTCCAGATGAGATTTGCCGACAACATCCTCAACTTCAGTCTGCCGAAGTTCACGCCGCAATGGCTTACTACTTCGATCATCAGTCCGAGATTGATGCTGAGATTCGCGAGGAATGGGAGACCGCGAACCACGAACGAGTGAAGTCCCCACGCTCTCCTTTTTTGCAACGGCTCATCGCGAAGGGATTCGCGTAAATGGCCGTCGAACTTTACATGGACGTGCATGTGCCCTTCGCGATCACAGAGCAACTCCGTCGGCGGGGAGTGGACGTGCTCACGTCACATGAGGACGGCTGCGATGAACTGGAAGACGACGAACTCTTGCAGCGTTGCCACGACTTGCGTCGGCTGCTATTCACGCAAGACATTCGCTTCAAAGCACTCGCTGAAAGTTGGCAGGGCGCGGGGCGTGAATTCTCCGGGCTTCTCTTTGGTCATCAACTTGGTGCGACCCTCGGCCAATACGTTCGTGATTTGGAATTGATCGCCAAAGCCTCTGAGCAATCCGATTGGATGAATTGCGTCGAGCATTTACCTTTGCCGTGACACGGCATGTGCCTCATGGAATTGTCGGAAGACCGATTGATGATCCAGCCCTTCCTCGATTTTGCGACTCTGGCCGCTGACACGCGCATGGCGTGGGAAGTCGATTTGCCGAGCAGTCCGTTGGTGTGGTTGGGCTGGTTGGCGTTGGCGGTGATCGGTGTGGCGTGGATTGTCTCGTTGTATTTGCGGGACGCTCAGGAACTGCATCCGGCTTGGAAGGTGTGGCTGCTCGTCCTGCGATTGGGAGCTTGGGCCGGGTTGATCGCGATTGCCTTGAATCCGCAGGAGCGAACTCAGACCACTTCGTTTCGTCCGTCGCGAGTCGTGATCGCGGTCGATACATCGCTGTCGATGCAGTTGCCGGAAACCTCGCCCGATGAGGCCGACTCGGCGAAGTCAGACGGGGCGGAAGTGAAGCCGGCTCGGCCACGAGCGGATGCGGTGCGCGAGTTGTTGGAACGCTCGCCTCTGATCGTGGAGTTGCAGCGGAATCACGACGTCAGCGTCTACACGTTTGATTCAACTCAGGCAGGACCGCATTGGTTGTTTCGCTCGAAAGATCCGCGCGTCGTAGGACAGGCGGCTCGCCTGTCCGGTGAGAAAGAAAACGACGATGCCAAGAACAGCAAGGCCATCTCAGGCGGGCCGCCTGAGCTACGGTGGGATGAAATCTTGAAGCCGCGCGGCGTCGAGACTCGGCTTGGTGAATCAGTGCAGGAACTCTTGCGGCAGGTCACCGGCAAATCGTTGTCGGGTGTGATCGTGATCACGGACGGCGCGGCGAACGCCGGCATTGATCCGTCAGCGGCCAGTCATTTCGCGGCGCAGTCGAAGACGCGGTTGGTCACGGTCGGAGTCGGTGGGACTCAGCCGCCGGTCAACTTGTCGATTGCCAGCGTGCAGGCTCCGACCGATGCACATCTCGGCGATCCGTTTGAGATCACCGCGTTCGTGCAGGCCGAGGGACTCGCGGGAAAGAACGCGGTCGTTGAACTGCTGTCGCGGCCAGAAGGGGAAACCTCGGAGCCGAGTCTCGTCGAATCAAAAGAACTCGCGCTGGCGGACAACGGTGTGCCCATCGAAGTGAAGTTTCAACAGAACCCGGCGACAACCGGCTCAGTCGAGTACCTGCTGCGAACGAAAGCGGTCGCGAAGACCAGCGAACTGAGTGACGCCGACAACGAACGCCGCAAGACGATTCGCGTGACCGATCGCAAAACGAAGGTGCTGCTGTTCGCGGGCGGGCCGATGCGCGATTACGTCTTCGTGAAGAACATGCTCTTCCGGCACAAGGCCATTGAAGTCGATGTGCTGCTGCAAACGGCCGATCCCGGCACGGCGGTCAGTCAGGAATCCAACAAGCTGTTGTTCGAGTTCCCGAAGACTCGCGAAGAACTGTTTCCGTATGACGTGATCGTGGCCTTCGATCCCGACTGGCGCAAGGTCACGCCGGAGCAACAGTCGATCCTGCGCGAATGGGTCTTCGCGCAATCGGGCGGACTGATCCTTGTGGCGGGTGACGTCAACACGTCGTCGCTGGCCAGCGGTGGTGAAGAAGTGAAGCCGATTCAAGAGCTGTGTCCGGTGACGCTCAGCTCGCTGGCGTCCGACTTACTCGCCGACGCGAGCGGCCCCGCCGCGTGGCCGATTGGTTTCTCGCGTGCTGGTCTCGAAGCGGGATTCCTGTTGCTGACCGAAGACCCGATCAGCAGCGCGCTGTTATGGAAAGAGTTCCCCGGTATCTATCGCTGCTACCCGACCGCCGGCTCGAAAGCGGGAGCGACCGTGTACGCGAACTTCACCGACCCGCGCGCGGAGACCAGTTACGGTGCTCCGATCTGGCTGGCGTCGCAGTTCTATGGATCGGGCCGCACGCTGTATGTCGGAGCGGGCGAAGTCTGGAGGCTGCGTGCGATCGACGAGGATTACTTCGATCGCTTCTGGACGAAGGCGATTCGAGAACTCAGCACAACGCGACTCAAGCGGGGCACGCTGCGCGGGATGTTGTTGCTCGAACGGAATCAATATCTGCTCGGCCAGACGGCGCATGTCCGCGCGTTGCTCAGCGACGCTCAGTTCCAACCGCTCACCGCCGAGTCCATCAACTGCGACATCTCCGATCCCTCCGGCCGCCCGCTGATCCCCCCCATGAAGCTGCTGCCGGATCGTCAACGTCCCGGCCAGTTCGTCAGTGAATTCCGTTTGAGTCTGCCGGGCACTTACCGCCTGGACCTGACGATCCCCGACTCGGCCGACAAGCTGACCGAGAAACTGGATGTCTCTCTGCCGAACTTGGAAACGGCGAACGCTCGGCAGAACGTACAACTGCTCCGCGCCTTGGCCGACGAAACCGGCGGAGCCTACTTGCCGCTCGACGAACACACGGCGGCGGCGATTCCCAAACTACTGCCCAATCACGGCGAAGAATTCCTGGTCGACGAACGGCTGCGAACTCTTTGGGATCGCGACTGGGTGCTGTATGTGTTAGTCGGGTTGCTGTCGGCGGAGTGGTTGACCAGAAAACTGTTGAAGCTGGCGTGATACAAGGAGTGGGTCATGTCCGATTTCAACGAGATCGTCAAGGCGGCTGTTTGCCGCGACAACCTTTGGCTCAGAGGTGCAGTTCAGGAGTTCATTCGTCTGCGACCCTGCTTAGTCGATGTCGGAAAGCCCGACACCGATAATGAATTCGAACTTGTGGTCGCGGCTGGCATCATGGAACTATTGGCGATCCGAATCAGCCAAGTGGCACCGTCTTGGACCGCGGAAGTTGGCGGACTTTCCGAGCCATTCTTTCTTGTGACTGCGGCTGAGCGGATGCCGTACACTCGCCATCTCTGCGAACAGGAATCGCCAGAACCGCTTCGCAAGCGCAATCTGCTTGCTCCGCCACAGTTCTTGACTTGGGCCTGAATCGCGGAATCGGATTTGGGAACACATGCCAGGCCAATTACACTCTCGCACTTGAGCAGCGTTCACAAGTCCGCCCTGGAGATTCCACGATGACAACGATTGCCGTCCCCATTTCCGAAGAGAGGCACGCTCGACTGCGCGAGCTGGCCGACCAAGCGGGCGTTCCGCCGGAAGAGTTTCTTCGACTGCGCGTGGATCGTCTGCTGGAGCAGCCTGACGAAGCGTTTGAAAAGGCTGCGGAGCACGTCCTGCGAAAGAACTCAGAGCTTTATCGGCGGCTGGCGTGATGCGGTATCTCACGGTGGAAGACGTGCTGGATTTACAGCGCCGAGTACTGGCAGTGGCTGGTGGCTTGGCGGGTGTTCGGGATTTGGGAGTCGTCGAGGCTGCCGTGGCTCAACCGCGAATGTCGTTTGGCGGCCAAGAGCAAGTCATTTTGTCCCTCGCTGCGGGAGCGATGAATCGGGAAAGTTTCGCCGCTTGGGTCGCCTCTCACGTTCAACCGATTGGATGAGATCCATGTTCGAGCACATCCAACTTCCACCCGAAGTCGAAGCGATCCTTGCGGACCTGAAGTCGCGCATTCGGCGATACGTCCTGCTGGAGGGGATCGCGTTGGCGATCGTGGCCGTCGGGTTGTTCTTCTGGTTCAGCCTTGGCTTCGACTCCGCCGTGTTTGCGGTGCGGCGATTGGAGCCGGCTCGGTGGTTGCGAGTCGCGTTGGACATCGCCGTGATCGGAACGGTGACGGCGGTCGTGCTGGTGCTGATCGTGTTCCGAGTCTTTCGCAGCTTTCGGACGAAGTCATTGGCGCTCGTCCTGGAGAAGCGGTTCCCGGAGTTGAATGACCGGTTGATCACGGCAGTCGAGTCGGCAGCTCAGCCGGAGTCGCACACGGCTCTGACCTCGGCAATGCTCGAACGGACGATGCTCGATGCGGTCGCCGCGTTGAAGTCGGTGGATGTCGGCGAGGTGTTCGATCGCCGGCCGCTGCGTCGAGTCACGACGATGGCGGGGATGTTGATCGTCTCGCTGATCGCGTTCGCTGCGATGTGTCCGCAGGCGTTCGCTCGCTGGCGAGCCGGTTACGTCGGGCTGGAAGAGACCTATTGGCCGCGCGAAGTCGAACTCGTCGCGACCGTGCTGGCTCAACCGGGCGACCGCGTGAAGACGTTCGTCGATGGTCAGTACAAGCATCCGCGCGGCAGCGATCTCGTCCTGCTGTTCGATGTCCCCGCCGGAAAGAAAGTCCCCGAACGAGTCGAGCTGCAATACCGGCTCGGCGGAGGTCGCGGTTACGGCCGAGCTACCTGCTTCTCCGCTGGCGAGCGGCGGTTCAAACACGCGATCGACGACCTGCTGGATGACGCCGACTTCTGGGTCACGGCGGGCGACTTCACGAATCGCGAGGCGTATCGCGTGCGAGTCGTCGATCCGCCGCGAGTCGATGTGCTCACCGCCGAATGCTTGTTTCCAGAGCACACGAAGCGAGTGACGCTCGATGAGAAAACGAAGCAGCCGGTGCGTGAAACCGTCTCGGTCCAAGGGACGCAGATGTCGCTGCCGGTCGAAACCGATTTCCTGCTGCGAGCAAAATCCAACAAGCCGCTCGTGCGTGCTCGGCTGCAATACGGGCCGCACGAGTTGACGCTCTCGCCGAACGAAGCCTCGCTGACAACTCGCTCCGCCGACGGCCAGACGTTGCAGATCGAACCGATCTCCGCCGACCGCGCCGCGAAGTTCTTCAATGCGGATCGTCGCGAGTTCGTGTTGCCGTTCGTGCTGACCGAGTTGGCGACGCCCGCCGCGCGAGAACGATTCGAGAAGCTTGGCAAGCCCGTAGCCGAACTCGTGAGAGTTCGGATCGATGATGTCTCCGCGTCCAATCCGCCCCCCACGCCACCGAAGTCTCACGACTTCGGCTACGGAGCACCGTTCGCGATGCCGCCGGATGTCGCTTTGAAAATCTTTCTCGAAGACACCGACGACATCATCGGAGCCGATCCGGCTCGCATCACGATTCACGGCATCGCCGATAACGCGCCGATCATCGCGGCGGAACTCCAAGGGATCGGCACGTCGGTCACTCGCAAAGCGGAGATCCCCGTGGCCGCGCTCATCACCGATGACCACGGCATCAAAGACGTGCGGTTTGAATTTCAAGTCGATGACAAAGAACCGTGGGAGACACGATCGCTGACGAAATCTCCCAACGGCGAACCGCGCGAGTTCAAGCTGCAAGCCGACGACGACGATCCGACCGAGCGATTTGAAATCCTGAAAATGGATTTGGAGATCGGTCAGAAGCTGACACTGACCGTCGTGGCCGAGGACGCCGACAACCTCAACGGCCCGCATGTCTCACGCAGCCAGAAGTTCACATTCAAGATCGTCAGCAACGAAGAACTTCTGTCGTTGCTCTACCAGCGCGAGTTGAACCTGCGGAAACGCTTCGAGCAGATCATCAGCGAAGTCAAACAGACGCGGGCCGACTTGATCTTGCATCGGTCGAAGGCCGACGACGCGGCGAAACTCCTGATCGAGAGTGCGTACCAACAGGCTCAAACGAAGCTGGACCCTTCGAAAGCGGAAGACTCTCTGAAGCTCTCCGCAGCCGCGAAAGCCAAAGCGGCGGAATTGATGACCCCCGTCATCGCCAGCGTGATTCGGTCGCTGCACGCCATTCGCAAGAACTCGACCGAGACGATTTCCGTCGAGGAATCCTTCCAAGACATCCGCGAAGAGCTGATCAACAACGGGGTTCACACGCCTCAAATGTTGGAGCGAATCGACGAGAAGATCGTAAAACCTCTCCACGCCCTGAATGCCGACGACTATCCTGCCGTGGACGAATCGCTGGGGGCGCTCAAGCTGCTGCTCGACGATGGCCGCGATCCTCTGCCGAGCTTGGACGAATCCATCGCCCAGATTGGCACGATGCTCGACCGGATGGACGCAATTCTCAAGGAAATGCAGCGGCTAGAAACATTCCAGGAAGCGATCGAACTTCTCAAGTCGATCATTGACCAACAGCAGCAGCTCGAAGACCGCACCAAGTCCGAACGAAAGAAACGCCGCATTCAAGAACTGAAAGGGCTTTCCGATGAGACAGAGAAATGAAAAATGCAGAATGAGAAATGAAAAATGCAAAATGACAGAACGGCGTCGCTGGCGATCCATTTTGCATTTTCCATTTCTCATTTCTCATTTTTCATTGCTGCTCGTAGCCGCGCTCTTCCTGCCAGCGATTGCCTCCGCTCAAGACGCTCCCCCACCGCCAAAGCCCAACCTCGCCAACGATCAAGACGCTATCAAGGCTCGCTACAAGCGCTTCAATCTCACGCTGCAACAGATGGCGGAGATCCTCCGCAAGCAAGACCCCGAACGAGCTGACTTGCTGTTCCGAGCACTCGGCAAATCGCAGGAGACTCGTGTCGAAGATCAGATGGCTTTGATCTACGCGCTGCTCAACAAGGAACAGCCGCAGCTTGGCGAAGCGATTGAACGCCAAGAGGAACTCGTCGCGCAGCTCAAGAACCTGCTGGACCTGTTGCAGTCTGAGGATCGCCGCTCGGAGATCGAAAAAGAAAAGCTGCGGCTGCAGGAACTGCTCAAAGACATCAACAAGCTCATCGGCAAAGAGAAGGACACACGCGCCGGCACCGAACGGGGTGACGACGCCAAGAAGCTCGCCGAGAAGCAGAACGACATCGCGAAAGAAGCTGACAAGCTCGGCCAGAAGATCGACAAGCAGGACGCGGAGAAGAACGGCGAAGCCCCTCCAAATTCCAAAACCCAGAAGCCCGGCACCGATCCGAAAGACCCCAAGAGCGGCGATCAGAAACCGGGGGACGACAAGAAACCGGGCGACGACAAGAAGCCGACCGAAGACAAGAAGCCCGGCGACAAAGAGGGAAAACCCTCCGACATGAACAAGGGGGACAAGCCCAAGGACGGTGGCAAGCCCCAAGACAAAGAGGGCCAACCTTCCGACAAGAAACAGGAAGGCAAACCGCAGGATGGGCAGCCACAAGAGGGCGAACCGAAGCCGAAGCCGATGCCGATGGGGGATCAGAAGCCGGACGGTCAACAGGACAGCCAACAGCAGGACGATCCGAAGAAGCAGAAGACTCCCGGCCGCAAGCAATTGGAAGAGTCGCGCGACGCGATGAAGCGGGCGATCGAAGAACTCAAAAAGCAAAATCGTGACGACGCCTCGAAAGAACAAGACGACGCGATCAAGAAGTTGATGGAAGCCAAAGAGAAGATCGAAGAGATCCTGCGTCAGCTTCGCGAGGAAGAACAAAAGCTGATGCTCGCCGCGCTGGAAGCCCGCTTCAAAAAAATGCTCGCCGCGCAGCTCATCATCTATCACGACACCGTGCGACTCTCGAAGGCAGGCGAGTCGGAGAAGGCTTCCGTCCAAGCGAAAGCAGTGAAGCTGGCTCAGGGCGAGCACGAAATCCTGATCGACGCGGACAAGGCGTTGATCCTGCTCAAGGAAGAAGGCTCGTCGATCGCGTTCCCCGAATCGGTCGCCGGCATCCGGCAGGACGTGCAATCGCTCGTCGGCTGGCTGGGCGATGCAAAGGTCGGCGAACTGACTCAAGCGGTCGAGAAAGATGTCATCGAGGCGCTCGAAGAGTTGATCGAAGCTCTGCAAAAAGAGATGGACAAATCGGACGAAGAGAAAAAGAAGAAACAGCAGCAGCAACAACAAGAGCAAGAGGAGTCGAACCCACTGGTCGATCAGCTCGCCGAATTGAAGATGCTCCGCTCGCTGCAACTGCGAGTGAACCGCCGCACGAAACAACTGAGCCGCGCGTTCGAGGGCGAGCAAGCCACGCAAGACGAATCGGTCCAGCAACTCCAACAACTTTCAGGACGCCAAGCTCGCATTCAGCAAGCCACGTCCGATTTGGTGAAGGGGAAAAACAAATGAACCATCCAGCGTCCAATTCGGTTCGCCAGTGGGCCGCAGTCCACCGGCTCAAAGTCTCGCCCACCATCGCCGCGTCCGCTCGCTCAGGCAGCGGCCCCGTTTCCAACGTGAGCGGTCAGTTCGCATCCCAGCCGCAAATCGTGCCTCCCGAAAGCGCCGTGGTTCGGCTGATGTTGAACGTGTCGCTGTTCTTCAACCGAGCGACGTGGTTTTCATTGTGGCTCGTGCTGCCAATGCTGGCCGCCAACGTCTCTGCGGCCGACGCGGTCTTCGCTCCACCGACTGCCTCCGATGCGCGAACGCAAGCCTTGCAGTGGATCGCCGAGCGCGGCATCTCCGACAAAGCCGTGCTCGAACGAGTTGCCCAAGAATGGACGCTCGGCGAAACGCCGCTGACCACCGAGGACATCTTTCAGCGAGTCATCCGCACGATGACGACGGCCGATGCCGATGCCAAGAAAATCATCGACGCCTGCCAAGAGGCAATCCCGATCGCCACATGGCCGCGCGAAGTCATCCCGCAAACCGACGCGATGACTAACTTCGCAAAGCAGCACCTGCGGCTGTACGTCGGCCGATTCTTGGCTCAGCGGCAGTTGTACGAGGAAGCCTTGGAAGTGCTCATCGCCGTCGATCCCAAGCAGATCGTCGATCCCGCCAGCTACTTTTTTCAACGAGCGATCTGCGAGCATCAACTCTTGAAGAAGTCCGACGC
Organism: Planctomycetaceae bacterium; assembly: GCA_046156195.1. Taxonomy (GTDB): domain Bacteria; phylum Planctomycetota; class Planctomycetia; order Planctomycetales; family Planctomycetaceae; genus SXKJ01. Next base: position 40,042 of record JBJXEX010000061.1, read on the forward strand.
GATGCGGTCGCTCGGCAATCTGCTCGACAGCACGCAGAACGTCCCCGAGCGATACAAAGCCGTCGCCCTCCTGATGCGGCACGACCTAGAACAACTCAAAGAGGCATCGCTCGGCGAAGTCGCCAAGAAGATGCAGGATGTCGAACGCCGCCTGACGCTCGGCCGAGGGGGTGAGAAGACACAAAAGGTCGAAGAGGAAATCGTCGAAGCGCTCGACGAGATCATCAAGAAAGTCGAGCAGCAGCAACAGAACTCCGCCGGCGGTGGCGGAGGGAAAGGTGGCAATCAGAATCAATCCGGCGGCGCGGCGGGAGACAGCAGCATCAAGGGAGCCACCGCTCCAGGCGAAGTCGATCAGAAAGACATCGGCAACAAAGCCGGCTGGGGCACGCTCCCTCCGAAGAAAGCGACCGAAGCCAAGAACGTCATCAACCGCAACTTCCCATCCCACTATCGCGAAGCCATCGAGCAATACTTCAAGAAACTGGCCAACCGCCCGGCCGGGAAAGAGTGATTCGATGCAACTACCTGCGTTCAACGAAGACGGTGACTTGCCGCCGGGAGTTCACGTTGCGTCGTTGCGAATCGTGCTGGAGCGTTTTGGTCGGTCGAATCTCGCGCGACAAATCATCGGAAAGCGATTGCAGAGAATCTACAAACTGGCAACCTCAACCGGTCATGTGTCGCGGTTCGTCGTTTTCGGCTCGTTCGTGACCAACAAAGAAGAACCGAATGATGTCGATGTTGTCTTGGTCATGGATGAGACTTTTGACGACTCAAAGTTGGAAGACTCGGAGAGGTTATTATTCAGCCACGATTCGGCGGATTCGGAATTTGGTGCCAGTGTGTTTTGGCTACGTCGTCCGGTGGCGTTCGGTGGCGAGCAAGCCATGATTGAATTTTGGCAAACCAAACGAGATCTGTCGCAGCGGGGTATCATCGAAATTCGAGGGGAATCATGATTCAAAACGACAACGAATTGCAGGCGATGTGGCAACGCATGAACTGGTTTCAGAATCAAATTGCTCTGATTCGTGAGAAAGAAACGAATCCGCACAATTACCACGCCTCGGTTTCAGGATTTGTTGCGGAACTCGAACGTATGCAGATCGAAGTTCGGGAGTACTTGAGCGTGCATCCGAGCGAGATTGAACACGCAGCAGTGTCCTGAGCGATTGAAACACGAAAGAGATTGACAGCATGTGGTCGTTCTTGTTGGTCAGCCTAATGGTACTTGTGAGTCCGCAAGTCGAAATTGTTTCGTTTCAAAGTGAGCCGCGCATCGGCGAGTGGCGCGGACTGGCCGATGGCCGAGTGAGTTTGGCGATTGCCGGCAAAGAAGAGTCCGTTCCGTTGAGCGAGGTTTTGGAAATCCGGTTTCGCGGTGAACCGGGGAAGCTCGATAAGCCGGCGGCGGTCGTCTCGTTGTGGGATGGCTCGAAGCTCGGCGCGGCGCAGACGCGGATCATCGACAAGCAGTTGAAGCTGACCTCGGCGACGCTCGGCGAGTTGTCGCTCCCTCAAGGTGAGGTCGCCAGCATTCGTTTCTCGGATCGCTTCGACGAAGACGAGCAGTGGATGAAGCTGGTCGAGAAGGCCAGCAAGTTGGACCTGCTGGTGATTCGCAAAGAACAGACGTTGGACTTTCTCGATGGCGTGGTCGTTGAAGTGACGGACAAAACGGTGAAGTTTCTGCTCGACGGCGAGGAAGTTTCGACGAAGCGCGAGAAGGTCTTCGGTTTGATCTTCGCTCGGCGGCCGAGCAATCCGAAACCGCCGGCCGTGCGATTGGAACTGAGCAACGGCGATGTGCTGATGGCGGCGGCGATCGCCGGGACCGAGAAAGGGATCGCCGTCACAACCTCATCAAAAGCGGAGATTGGGTTGCCGTTGGAGCAACTCAAGCGGATCGACTTCAGCCAAGGGAAGCTACGGTATCTCTCGCAAGACCCGCCGCGCGACGTGAAGTACACGCACGGCATTCAGGACGGCCCGGCATTCGTCCAAGACCGAGCGTTCTATGCCCCCGAATTAAAGCCGATCGGACAACGAGCCTACTCACGCGGACTGTGCATCCGACCGCAGACGTCGCTGCGTTATCGGCTGGGGGGTGAGTACCGCCGGTTCCAGGCGATCGTCGGCATCGACGAGAGTGTGAAAGATGGCGGTGGCGATTGCGATCTGTTGATCTCCGGCGATGGAAAGCAGCTTTTGAAATTGCGAATGACTTCGCGTGACGCGGCTCGGCCGATTGATTTGGATGTGGCTGATGTCGTGGTGCTGGAGATCACCGTTGGCTTTGGCGGCGATGCGGCGACGAATGTGGATCTCGGCGATAATCTCGATCTGGCGGATGCCAAGTTGATTAAGTGAGGATGGCGATGATCAAAACACGCGGAGTGTTGAGCTTGGCGTTGCTCTGCTGGTTGGCGGCTGCGGCCCCGGCGGCGGATCAGGTCGTTCGCGAGGCCGAGCAGAAGCGGATTGAAGTGATCACGCGAGTGACTCCGACCGTCGTGGCCGTCTTCGCAAAGGGCGGAGCGGGTGGTGGGTCAGGAGTGCTCATCAGCAAGTACGGGTTCGCGCTGACGAACTTTCACGTCGTCAGCGGGCTGGGACCGTTCATGAAGTGCGGCCTCAACGACGGAGTGCTGTACGACGCGGTGCTTGTGGGAATTGATCCGACCGGGGACGTGGCTCTGATCAAGATGCTCGGCCGCGATGATTTTCCAATCGCGACGCAGGGAGACAGCGACAAGCTGGAGATTGGCGATTGGACCTATGTGATGGGCAATCCGTTTCTGTTGGCGACCGACTTTCAGCCGACTGTGACCTACGGCATCGTCAGCGGAACGCATCGCTATCAGCCGCCGTCCGGGACGTGGCTCGAATACACCGACTGCATTCAGGTCGATACGTCGATCAATCCGGGGAACTCCGGCGGGCCGCTGTTTAACTCGGCGGGCGAACTGGTTGGCATCAACGGTCGTGGCTCGTTCGAGAAGCGCGGTCGAGTGAACTCCGGCGCGGGCTACGCGATCTCAATCAATCAGATCAAGTTCTTTCACGATCAACTCAAGGCTGGTCGAGTGGTCGATCATGCGACGCTCGGTGCGACGGTCACGACAGACAGCGACGGCGGCGTGGTCGTCAACGGCATCTTGGAAACCTCGGATGTGTTTCGGCGAGGGTTGCGCAGTGGCGATGAACTCGTGAGCTTCGCGGGTCGGCCGATTCATACCGTCAATCAGTACAAGAACATTCTCGGCATCTATCCGAAAGATTGGATGCTGCCGATCGTCTTCCGTCACGAGGGGGAACGCCGCGAGATTCATGCTCGACTGCGCGGCTTGCACGCGAAGTCGGAGTTGATGCCGAATGCTCCCAAACGTCCGCAGCAGCCGCCGCCTAAAAAAGGCAAAGACGGCAAGCCGGAGAAAACTCCCGATCAACCGCTCCCTCCTCGGCCCGATCCGGAGGCCGAAGCGTTGAAGAAAGCGATCCCGGAAGAGTGGAAGAGTTGGTTCGTCGCCAAGACCGGCTATGCGAACTATCGGTTCAATCAATTGGAACAGGATCGAGTCTTCGCTCCGCTGAAATCGCTGGGGGACTTCGCATCGGCGAGCGGTTCGTGGCGTCTGAGCGGCCAATCGGTGGCGGGCGATAAGTTTGAACTGACGATTGCCGTGAAAGGGGTCGGGTTGGAGATTCGGGACTCGGCGTTCTTTCAGCAGCTTGAGGATTCGGATGCCGCCGATGAGCCGCCCGGCAGCGGCGGCTTCTTAATCGCCGCGCATCAACTGCGGCTCCTGTTGAGCAAAGGTTCGTCGGCGTTCACCGAGTGTTTTTACTTTGGCAGCGAGCCGCTCGACGGTCGGGGCGAGCTGGTGGATGTGATCAACACGACGCTCTCCGCGGTCGAGACCCGCTGGTTCTTCAGTCGCTCATCGGGGCAGTTGTTGGGCCTCGACTCACGACTGGATGAGAATTCCGAGGCCTGTTCGGTGCGGTTTGATGGCTGGAACGATTTCGGCGGACGACGACTGCCGACGACATGGCAAGTGCGAAGTGGCGAAAAGGAGTTTGCGATTTTGAAGGTTGCGAAGGCGGACTTCGTCGGGAAGAAGTGAACCGTCTTCGTTTAGGGATGAGACTTCCGTGGAATTTGAATGGGATCCCGAAAAAGCTGAGACCAATTGGAAAAAGCATCGTGTGACCTTTCTGGAGGGAGCTACGGCATTGGCGGATGTGTTGTCGATCACATTTGCCGATCCCGACCACTCTCTGGAGGAAGAACGCTTCATTACGATGGGGATGTCTGACCGAGGCCGGTTGCTGATCGTGTCGCACACGGAACGAGATGATCGAGTTCGGCTAATCAGCGTCCGTGTCGCGAATCGGCGCGAAAGGAAAACTTATGAAGAAGAAAACTGAGAAATCTGATGAACTGCGGGACGACTATTCGCCGTCGCTCATTCGAACCGGCGTTCGCGGGAAGTACGCAAAAAAATACGCCAGCGGCACCAACCTCGTGCTGTTGGCTCCGGATGTCGCGGCGGCGTTTCCGAATGCGGACGCGGTGAATGAAGCACTGCGACTGCTCGTTCGAGTCGCGCAGCGATCCGGCTCACACATTTCTTGAAGTTGGCCTCAATCGTCGCGAGCGAACCTTTATGCCGAATCGATTCTTCGTCGCATTAGTCTTGTTGATTTCTGGGCCAATCTTCGTGACGAAGGCTTCGGCTCAAACCACGCGCGACACCATCGCCGCCGTACAGCCCAAGATCGTGAAGATCTTCGGAGCCGGTGGTATCAAGGGACTGGCGGCTCACGGGACCGGGTTCTTCGTCAGCAAAGAAGGACACATCGCGACGATCTGGAGTCATGTGCTCGATGCCGATGTCGTGGGGATCGTGCTGTCGGATGGTCGGCGATTCACGGCGAAGGTCTTGGGGGCCGAACCGCAATTGGCGTTGGCGGTGCTCAAGCTGAACAACGCGGATGGGCTGGAATTTCCGTTTTTTCAGACGGATGAAGCAATCTCGGCCGGATCGGGGACGCGGGTGCTGGGATTCAGCAACATGTTCAACGTCGCGGCGGGTGACGAACCGGTGTCGGTGGTGCATGGCGTGATCGCGGCGAAGACGACGATTGAGGCTCGGCGCGGCGTGTTCGACAGCCCGTATTCGGGGCCGGTGTTCGTGGTCGATGGCGTGACGAATAACTCCGGCGCGGCGGGCGGCGTCTTGACGACTCGCGACGGTTTTTTGCTCGGCATGATCGGGCTGGAACTGCGGAACGCGAAGTCGAACACTTGGATGAACTACGCGATCCCGGTGAAAGAGCTGAGCAGTTCGATTCAGCAAATCATCTCCGGCAAGTTCGAGCCGAAGCGCGACCCACGCGGCGACGAGACCGAACCATCGACAAAACCGCGCCGCTACAAGGTGCTCGATTTCGGTTTCTTGTTGGTGCCCGACGTGGTCGAACGCACGCCCGCGTTCATCGACTCGATCCTGCCGAACAGCCCCGCCGCGAAGGTCGGATTAAAGCCGGACGATCTCGTGCTGTTCGTCAACGACGAATTGATTCAATCGTGCCGAGCGTTGCAAGACGCGATCGGGCGGCTGGAATCTGGCGATCAGTTACGATTGGTCGTGCGTCGCGGCAATGAATTGGTGAATGTCGAGATGCCCGTGCCGAGAAAGAAGGAGTAAAAACAGATGCCTACGCTGACAACCAAACGAACGGTGAAAAAACGCCCGAAGACGACCAAGACTCCGCCAACCGAAGTGGCCAATGTGAAAACCGTTTGGAGTCGAATGGTCAGCAATTGCGAACCGATGAGTCTGTCGGTTGCGCGATTTTTCGTGAACTTCGACTTTCCCGATGCGGATCATCAACGAATGGCGGAGCTGAATCAGCGAGCCAATGAGGGATTGCTGACTCCGGAGGAGAAAGCCGAGATGGCCGACTACATCGGTATCGGCAGTTTTATTTCCGTCATGAAATTGAAGGCCCGTCGAGTGCTTGCCAAGCATGGACACCGAGCTTGAAAAACTGGTCTGGTCGCGAGCGAACGCTGCCTGTGAATACTGTCGCCTTCCGCAGGACGCCTGCTCGTGGACATTTCACATCGAGCACATCATCGCTCAACAGCACGGCGGTTTGACTGTGGCGGGGAATCTGGCACTGTCATGTCCGCGATGCAATCTTTTTAAGGGAACGAATCTCGCCTCGGTTGATCATGTGACTGGCCGCCGAGTGTGGCTCTTTCATCCACGTCGCCACCTCTGGCAAACCCACTTTCGATGGAGTGACTTGTTCGTGGTTGGCCGAACGCCGGCCGGCCGAGCCACCGTTGCCCTGCTTCACATGAACGCGGGGGAGGATCTGGAGACTCGGCAGGAGTTAAGAGAAATGGGAAGATTTCCGCCACACGCGAACGTGCGGTTGAAGCGTTGAGTTGGACCGATTCAGTGAGGTTAAGAAGTGTTGAAGTTTCATTCGTCGTTGTTAATGACGTTGTTGATTTGTTGGATCGCTTTTGAATTGCCGGTATTCGCCTGGCAGCCACCCACGCGCGAGTTGGAGGAAGCCGAGGAGCAGGCATTCAAGCGAGCGGTGTCGCAAGTGGCTCCGTCGTTGGTGCGGATTGAGACCGTCGGCGGGTTGGATCAGGTGCAGAACTTTTTGTTGGGCAACGGGCCGACGACTGGCGTTGTGCTGTCGGCGGATGGGTATGTGATTTCCAGTTCGTTCAACTTTCTGTCGAAGCCCGCTTCGATCTTGGTGACGACCACCGATGGGCGGCGGATGACGGCCAAGGTCATCGCGAATGACACGGTGCGCAGTCTGACTCTGTTGAAGGTCGAGGCGGATGGATTGGTGCCGGCTCGCGCGGCGGCGAAGGAGTCGATCAAGGTGGGGCAGTGGGCGATCGCAGTGGGTCGAGCGCTGGATGCGAATGCTCCGAACGTGTCGGTCGGGATCGTCAGCGCGGTGAATCGAGTTTGGGGCAAGGCGATTCAGACGGACGCGAAGGTCTCGCCGGTGAATTACGGTGGAGTGCTGGTCGATGTGGATGGCACGGTTCTCGGCGTGTTGGTGCCGCTGTCGCCGCAGGACAATTCGCCGGTGGCTGGCGTCGAGTGGTACGACTCGGGGATCGGCTTTGCGATTCCGCTGACCGATGTGCTGGCGACGCTCGATCGCTTGAAGCAGGGGAAAGACCTGCGCGCGGGACTGGCGGGATTCACGTTTGCCTCGACCGATCTGTTTGGCGGCGACACGAAGATCGACCGCGTTCGGTACGACTCGCCGATCTATCGCGCGGGGTTCAAGGACGGCGATCAGATTCTGGAGATTGACGGCCACAAGGTGACACGACCGGCTCAGGTGCGACATGTCCTCGGCAGCAAGATGGAAGGAGACAAGCTGGCAATCACCATCAAACGGGGCGAGGAAACAAAGCAAGCCGACCTCACGCTGGTGGGCGAATTGCCTCCGTTTGAAGCGGGCTTCTTGGGTGTCCTGCCAACGCGCGAGCCGCGGAAGGGATCGGACGCGGCCGACAAGAAACAGGAATCCGGCGTCGGAGTGCGTTGGGTTTATCCCGAGAGTCCGGCCGCGAAGATCGGACTGAAGCCGCGCGATCGGATCGTGAAGTTTCGCGATCAAGCGATTACCTCGGCCGCGCAGTTGAGCGATCAAGTCAGTCGAGTTCGTCCGACCGAGAAAGCCGCCGTGATCGTCCGGCGCGATGGTCAGGAACAAACGCTCGAGACAACGCTGGTCGATTATCCGGCCGATGTGCCGACGGAATTGCCAACTTCGCCGATCGAAGCGGTTGCTGTCGGCGATCCGAAGAAGGTGGTTGAGAAGCCGGACGGCAAGGTGGAAGTTGTTGGCGACAAGAAACCGGAAGGCTCGGAGAAACCGCGCACCGGTCGCTTCGGCGAGGAAGTCGCCGAGAGCAAGAACGCTTGGTGGGCATTCGTGCCGGAGAGCTACAACCCGGCGTATGGCTACTCGCTGCTGGTCTGGCTGCATCCGACGGGCGACACGCTGGAGGCGACGATTTTTGACTCGTGGAAGTTCGAGGCGGAACGTCGTGGCATCATCTTGCTGGGATTGAAAGCGGCGAACATCGGCGCGGGTTGGCAAGCGAACGAGGCGGAGTTCGTCCACGAAACGGTCGTCTCGTTTCAGAAGAAGTATTCGATCGACGCTGGCCGAATCGTGTTGCACGGGTACGACAAGAGCGGTCCCTTCGCGACGCATCTGGCGTTCAAGCATCGCGACTTGTTTCGTGGCTTGATGCTCGCCGCGTCGCTGATCAGCGAACGTCCGCCTGAGAACTTGCCGGAGTATCGGCTGCAATTCCAATTGATCTGCGGCACGAAAGATCCCGCTCACGGGTTTCTCATCCGCAACGTCAATGCGCTGCGGTCGCTGAAGTACCCAACCAATTTCACGAGCCTGCCGGACTTGGAGCATCGGTATCCGAACGCCGACGGAGTGGGTGCGATGGCCCGCTGGATCGACTCGCTGGATCGGCTGTAGTCGCAACCCGTAGCTCCGGCGGCTCGCCTGAGCCTCGTCGCCCTTGGCGACGCGGATGCAGGCGAGCCGCCTGCACTACGAGACGAACGCAGTCCGACAGGAAATCGCGAACCAGTCGTACGACGCATCGAAGGCCGTGCGAGACATAAAGGATGCAAGGAGGGATCCATGGCAACCGTGACGGAGACGAAGCCAAGTTCAGAGAGCTCCGAGGTTCCGACGCTCGATTATTGGAAGTCACTCAATCCTGAATCGCCGCCGGTGCGCGGTCGCGAGTTGCTGGCTGTCTCGTTGCTGATCGTGTTGAGCGATCTGACGATCTATCGTGGTCAGGGCTTCGCCGGTTACGGATTGTTCTTCGGGGTGGCTCCGGTTCTGTTGGCTCTTGGCTCCGTGAGTCAGCAACGTCAGCGAGTCGGTTGGTTCATCGCGGTGCTGCTGTGGGCGTTGGCCGCGCGGTTGGCTTGGTGCGGATCGGGACTGGCGGTGTGTTGCGGGTTCGCGGCGGTGGTGGCGTTCGCGATGACGTTGGTGAATCGCACGCCGTTCGTGATGGCGGTGCTGGCCTTCGCAGGTCAGACGGTGGCGGCGGGTGCTCGCGGGTTGGGACATTACGGTCGCTCGGCACACGGCGACTTGCGACCTCTCAAACATTCGTCGGCGATGTCGGTGATGATGCCGTTGACCGCGTTCGGTTTGTTCGGGTCGCTGTTCGTGCTGGCGAATCCGGATTTGGTCTCGTCGTTCTCACACCGGTTTGGATATTGGCTGACGGTCATCAATGATTGGCTGATTCACTTCTCGCTCGTGGAGGTGGCGTTCTGGATCGGGACCGCGTGGTTCTTCGTCGGCTTGCTGCGACCGACGCGGGCCGAACCGACTGAGGAACCGCTCGCCTCCAGTCAGGCCGCCGCCACGTCGCAGTCGGCCCTCGCTCCGTTGTATTCGGCGTATCGCAACACGCTGCTGACGGTGATCGGATTGTTTGCCGCGTATCTGGTCTTCGAGTTTCAATCGCTGTGGTTCCGCGAGTTTCCGAAGGGCTTTCATTATTCGGGGTACGCTCACGAGGGAGCCGCATGGCTGACGTTCGCACTGGGACTGGCGACGGTGATGCTGTCGTTGATCTTTCGAGGCGACATCTTGCAGGACGAACGGCTGGCAAAGTTGAAGCGGCTGGCTTGGATTTGGTCGGTGCTGAACCTGTTGCTGGCGATCGCGGTCTATCACCGATTGTGCATCTACATCGGCTTCAATGGCATGACTCGGATGCGGATGGTCGGCTTCTTCGGCATGACGGCGGTCGTCGTCGGGTTTGGGTTGGCAGTGTGGAAGATCGCTCGGCAACGGGATTTCGTGTGGCTATTCCGCGCAGACCTGTGGGCGTTGGCAGCGGCGTTTTATTTGTACGCATTGACTCCCGTGGACGTGATCGTGATGCGCTACAACGTGTCGCGGATCATGGCGGGCGATCCGGCTCCGTCGGTGCAGATCAGTGTGCATCCAATCGACGCTGAAGGGCTTCGCGAATTGCGCCCGCTTCTGGATTGCCGCGATGAAACCATTCGCGATGGAGTGCGGGCGTTGCTGGCTCGGCGAGAAGGCGAGATGCTGGCCGAGCATCGACGGATCGAAAACGAGTTCTCGGCTTGGGAGAAACTCTCGGCGGTGCAACTCGCCGACGCGGCCTTACTCCGCGAATTGAACAGCGACCGCGAACGTCTCGATCCGTTCGGCAATCACACCGCACGCGAGGCTGCGTGGGAGCAATTTCGGAAGTACGCCTACCAATGGTTTTGAAACGCGAGGCCCAGAACTCATTTCTTCCACGGAAGAATTCGGCCATCAGAACGACCGCGAACACCAGGAGATTTGCCATGAAGCTGGTACGCAGAACATTTCTTCGCGCTGCGGGCGTGACGCTTTCTCTTCCGCTACTCGATTATTTTTTTTGCCGCGAGCGCGTGCCGGCGAAAAAGCAACCGCGGTGCCGCGCCGCATGGTTTGCCTCTGCACGCCGCTGGGGTTGCACCCAGACAATTTCTTCCCCGAGGCAGCCGGCAAAGATTACGCGCTGTCACCCTATTTGGAATTGCTCAAAGACTATCGCGACGAGTTTACGGTCATCTCGGGCTTGTCTCATGCGGGGATGAGTTCGGGGTTCGCTCATCAGGCGTCGGCCAGCTTTCTGACCGGAGCGCCGGGGGCGGGGCAGCCAGGGTTTCGGAACGCCGTCTCGCTGGTTCAATTCGCGGCGGATCACATCGCCAAGACGCCCAAGCCCAAGGTCGATGCCAAGCCTCCCACGGACATTCCGAATGTGGCCGACCTACGTTCCGCCGATTCCGGGCGTGACCCTGGGCCATCACGACCTGTCGCACCACGGCAAAGATCCGGGCAAGCTCGAACAGCTCAAGACCGTCGAGTTGGAAACCATGAAGACCCTGCGCGACCTGTTGGCCAAGCTGAAACAGTCGCAAGAGTCCGGTGTCAGTTTGCTCGAACGGACGACGGTATTTTTGGGCAGCAATCTCGGAGACGGCAGCAGCCACTCCGTCAAGAACCTGCCGGTGCTCGTGGCTGGCGGCGGGTTCCAGCATGGGCAGCATCTCGCGTTCGATCCGGGCAATCCGCCGCCGTTGTGCAATCTTTATGTCAGCATGGTTCAGCGGCTCGGCATCGAAACGGATCGCTTCGGCTCAAGCACCGGGACGCTGTCGGGGTTGAGGTAATACAAGTCGATTGACGCTCCGATGTGATACTTGGGATCAAACCGTTGGAAGTACGAATAATCCTCGCCGGGATAGACCGCGCGCATTCCGCCGTGGCCGTCGCGAGTCGCACCGGGAAGCCCCATCACGAAATTGACGCTGACCGCGTGCCAGCCCGGACGGGGTTGCCGAGTCGGCGGATTCTCGTATCGCAAGCCCAGCGAATCCGGCGGCAGCGTCCCGAAGTACGCGAGGCTCAGCGGTTCCATTTGCGGATGCTCGGCGACGAAGCGTTTCAACTCGTGCAGGTCTTGGCCCCAGTCGAGATTGGAATCGACGAGATGCCAGCGGCCATCCTCGGAACCACCGGCGAACTCGTTGAAGTACGCCAAGTATTCCGGATGCGAGTGCCACGGATCGCAGATCAACAGCAACGCACCCACCGCGAGCGGCTGCCAACGGGAAATACCGGGGTCGGGTGTGCGAATTTCAGAAATCGCCGTTCTGGGTTTCACTACTTCCCAAGCTCCCATCGGCGATTTCTGAAATTCGCACACCCGACCCCTCAGCACGCCACTGGCGAATAACAGCAACAGCGGAATCGCCGGGAGCACATATCGAATTCCCAACTGCATCCCGGATGAACTCGCGACGGAGAGAACCAGCGCGGCGGGGATCAGGCACCACATCGGCTGACGCCAAGCGGATGCTGTCTGCGACGAGAGCGACTGGATCGCCTCACCTCCCCGCGTTCTGGCGAACGCGGCTACGAATGCGGCTACGAACTTGATCGCCGCCCACAGCAACAGGACGTGAATCGAGTGCGGCCACTTGTAGAGCAGCGTCATCAAGTAGTAATGCCCGAAGCCCTTTGTGCTCAATTCACCGTCCAAGAACACCGCATGGTCTGACTCCATGACCGCCTTCTGTCGATCGATCCCGGTGACGTAATCGCGAGGCAGCGGCACCGGCAGTGATCCCAGTCGCTCTTGCCATGTGCGAGCCGATCGACTGGCAAATTGGAAATCGTGCAGCGAGGTTCCCGTCCCTCGAAACAAGTACGCGGCGTTGAGGCACAGCCACGCCGACAGCAGCAACACGCCCCAGCGTTGCAAGCCGGTGCGGCGATCCAGTGGTTCGACTGACTCATTCCGCCAGCGTTCGAGACACCACAAGCCGACGACCAGCGGCACGAGCAACACGTTCGTGAACTTCGCCGCTTGAGCCAGTCCCAACAGGACTCCCGCCAGGACCGAGTGGCGAGTGTTCGGTCGCTGAGCAAATCGCCACGCGGCGAACAGGGCCGCGATCCACAACGCCGCGCCGCCAGCATCGGTGGTCATCAGCGAGCCATGAGCGAGCACCGTCGGCTCGCGAGACCAGAGCCATGTCACGAGACACGCGGACCACGGCCCGTTCCATTCCCACGCCCAGCGTGCGAGTAATGCTCCCGCCGCGACCGTCAGCAAGATGATCGGCAACCGGGCGATCACGACGTACCGATCAAAGGACTCAGGGTTCGCTGCTAAGAATTCGTCGCCGAAGCGATTCAAGTCCGTCGTCGGTTCCGTGCGCGGCGAATCGGCGGAGGTGAATAGCAACGGCCATGTCGCCCACATGCGTAACAGCGGCGGGTTGCTTGGTTCAAAATCGAAGCGGCCGGTTTTCCAATGCAGCAAGCCGACGGGAATATGCCAGTATTCGTCATGTGTGGTCGAAAGCCGAGCGGCTGTCAGCGTCATCACAATCGCTTGCCCGACGAGCATCAGAGCAATCGCGATGACCGGCCAACGGGAAGTCAGGCGAGCGGGGGGTGTCATCCCCCAGGTAGTCGTTGTCTGCGGCTCGGTCATCAAATCACTTTCTGCACACGGTCACGGCAGCGAGTACGTCACGAACGGATTCTTGCACGGGTTGCCGAGTGCGACATGCAAGCGGCGTTGCTCTGGTTCGGCGATTAGTGCGGCGACCGTTTTGCCGGAGCTGCCCAGCATCGGGCCGCTCGGTCCCGCGTGCGAGTGGCGACAGATGCTGACCGGATGCCCGTCGTGATCGGCGAGGAAGCCTTGCACGTCGGCCAACTCAATCGATCCGAATTTCTCGCCGATCAGCGTTCGCATCCGATCCAGTCGCGGGAACGAATCCGACAAGCTCAGGCGAAAGTTCGCGTCGCAAGCGTGCTCGGAACAAAGGTAGTGATTCGAGTGAACCAGAAATCGCTCTTGGCCATCGACGGGGACGAACGGCCCGTCGCTGGTGAGTTCGACATCCAGGATCGCTCCGCGGCCATCCGCCAGCATGTAGTTGCCGTTCGAGCAGACGGGAAACTCGCGCATCAATTGCAGCACCTCGCGCAGTGATCTCTGTTCGAGGATCCGCCGCTTGAGCGGATAATGCGACAACGCGAACTTCCAGCTTGGTCCGCCGCCGAGTGCGTTTGCGAAGTGCGAGACGCCATGCTCGTTGAGGCCGTGATATCCCAGCATTCCGCCGAACGTCCACATCAGCACGGCGGGTTTGTTGGTGGGACGAAGTTTCAGGACGTAGCCAAAACGCTCCAGTTCCGGCGGGTTGTCGCTCGTCTGTCCGACGAAGGTGGTTTGAGTCGCCGTTCCGCGCGAGCCGATGGCGAATGTCGTGCAGGCTCCGTCGCCGATCTGAGCCAACTCGCCGCGCAGTTGTGCCGCTAACGCATCGGCCAGAGTGAGGCGTGCTCCTTCCGCGAGTCCGATCGCTTCCATCAACAGGTCGGGGCAGAACTTCTCGAACAGCGATTGGAAGCGGATCGCTCGCTGCCGCAACTGCTCGCGCGAGAGTTGCAGCGACTCGGCCAGCAAATCCAAATAGCCGCCGATCTGCTCGGCCGCCTGCTCGCCATGCTGACGGCCGAGTTCGCGCGGCTCGCCTTGAACTTCAAAGTAGGGATATTGCTGAGGCATTTTGGTTCCTGACTGAGGCGGCGGAGTATAGAGTCCGCGCGACTTGTTTTCTCCGGCCAAAAGCCGACCGCCGAAAGCCGCTGGCCGTGATACCGTTTTCCGTTGGTTGAAAATCGACATTGCTTGTCCCGACGCTCTGAGGCTGTGAACTATTAGAGCCGCGACCGTGAGGGAACGAGAAACGACTTTCGACCAGCCTTCACTTCAAGGAGGTTTTCATGCTGAATCATCGTTCTTGGCAAAGGTGCCTGTTGTTGTTGTCGGCCGGAGCCTCGTTGCTGATCGCGCTCAGCGGACCCGCGCGAGCTTGGAATGACGCGGGACACATGGTCGTGGCACGCATCGCTTGGCTGCGGTTGACCCAGCCGGAACGAGAGGCAGTCTTCACGCGGCTCAAGGCACATCCGCATTTCGAAACGGCGCTGATTGCCAATCCGCCAGACAACCTAACCGCAGCCGAGTTGGCTTTCCTGCGAGCCGCCACATGGCCCGATCACATCCGCCCCCCCAAGTCGATGTCGAAGGAAGAAGCGGCCGAGCACGCGCGGCACAAGTTTCATCGGGGCGTATGGCATTACGTCAACTTCCCCTACTACTCCGGCCAGAAGGCCACCGAGTTGCCGCGCGAGGCACTGCCCAATGAGACCAACATCGTCGCGCAAATTGAACAGAGTCTCGACGTGCTGCGCGGCAAGACCAAGCACGATCCGGGAGCCGTGGCCGGTCTCTCCGCCGAGGCCAATGAAGCCGTGCGCATCTGCTGGCTGTTCCATTTGGTCGGCGATCTGCATCAGCCGTTGCACGCTGCCGCGCTGGTTGACGAGAAGCTGTTCCCTCAAGGAGATCACGGCGATCAGGGAGGCAACCTGCTGGCGATTCGCCGCTCCGAATCCGACAAGCCGATGCGTCTGCACGCTTGCTGGGACGGCATGTTGAGTCCCGGTTTGAGATTCGACGCCATCTGCGAATTGGCGGACGAGTTGACTCATGACCCGTCGCTCGCGTCGGGGAAATTTCCCGAGTTGACTGAGCATCTCCAAGTCCGCGACTGGGCGGCTGAGAGCTATCTGTTGGCGAAGTCTCAGATCTACCGCGACGGCCAGTTCCCGCTCGTCCGATATGAGGACGTCGAATCGCGCATGGTTTCGGCCGACCAAGTCCCCGCGCTGACCGAGGCACAGGCCGCTCAATCACATCAGATCGCTCGCCGCCGAGTCACGCTCGCCGGATACCGGCTGGCCGAAGCCCTGAAATCCCTGGCACGCCGGTGACTGATCTCTCAGGGACGGCAACGACGCCAAGGCCACGTTGCGAGATGCGATTCAGGCTTGCGGTGAGGAAGAGGCTTGTGCGACATCGCTGACACAAGTTGTTTCGCCAACCTCTGTCCGACTTCGCGTTCTTTGCGACCTTCTGTTCCAAACTGTGTTTTGAACAGAAGGTCGCAAAGAACGCGAAGTGAATTCGAGGAACACTGTGACTCGAACGAAAGGGTGGCTATCGTTGACGACAGCGTGTCGTCGCCAAACTCGCCAGAGATTGGGCGCATGCCGTGAAGCCACCCAATCTCTGGCGAGATTGGCTATCGTGAAACTTTGCTGTGAGGGGGCTCGTCATGTTGTGTCACATCGGTCGCGTTTTGCGTTTCGGAAGTGTGTTGTCATTGTCATTGCTGGCGGCGGGGTGGTCCGAGCCGGCACAGGCTCAGGTGAAGCTGGAGCACAAAGTCGTCGAGGGACAAAAGACCGTCACCCATACGACGATGACCGTCAAACAGACGCTGACGCTCGCCGGGATGGGTCTGGACACGGCATCGGATCGGTTTGTGATTTCGGCGACGCAGGTCGGCAAACGCGATGCGGAGGGGAAGACTCGTGTCGAAGTGAAGACGGACAAACTCACCATCACTCTCAAGCTGCCGGGAGGCGTCACTGCATCGTTTGACTCAGACGATCCGAACAAGAAGGCGGACAATCCAGCCCTCGAACCGCTCATGCAACTGATGCGTGCGTCGGCGAAGGCGAAGATCACGCTGGTTCGCGATCCGTCTGGCAAGGTGGTTGCGGTCGAGGGACTCGACAAGGTGGCCGAGGAAGTGCCGGAAGAACTCCGGGGAGAATTCAACCCGGAGCAAGCCAAGAAGACGGCGAATCATGAACTGGAAAATCTGCCGGACGATGTTGTCAAACCGGGCGACACTTGGACGAGGATGGCTGACCTGCCGCTCGGCAGCGGCCAGGTCATGAGCCTGACGACCGAATACAAGTACGTCGGCGAAGTGAAAGAGGGTGACAAGACGTTCGACAAGATCGAAGCCAAAGCAACAGCCGTGTCGTTCTCAATCGCCGCGGATTCCAAGCTGCCGCTGAAGGTCATCAAGAGCGAACTGAAGCCGACCGAATCCACCGAGACGAAACTCTTCGACCGCGCGGCCGGTCAGTGGCACACGATCAAAGGCAAGATTCGCATTCAGGGGGACATCGAATTCGAAGCCAACGCCACGAAGTTACCCGCCAAGCTGGACCTGACGATCGAAAGCGAAATCGTGCGGCAGCCGTAGGACGGGCACTCTGCCCCGTCACACATCGAGTCGCAAACCTCGGGAAGTGAAGGTGCCCGACGAATGAAGGGAGACGACGAATGTGCCCAACTGTGGCAGCATTCGTCGTCTCCCTTCATCCGTCGGGCTTTTTTCCCTCTGAACCGGTTGGTGGGTTACTCGGTGATGATGTCGCGCACGGTTCCGCCGCCGGGGATCATCGGCAGGACGTGCTCTTGGTACGGGCAGACGACATCGAGCACATACGGGCCGGGATGGGCGAGCATCGCGGCGATCGCGGCCGGCAGTTCGGCTTTGTCGCGGACTTGGCTGGCCATCACGCCGAAGCCTTTGGCCAGTTGCGTGAAGTTCGGATAAGTCTCGCCGATGGTGCCATCCCCTTTGCCGTGCGCTTCGGGATGGTCGATTGGGCCGAGATAGGTATGTGCGCGGCTCCCCGACATGAAGCGGTCTTCCCATTGGACCACCATGCCCAAGTGCTGGTTGTTGAGCAGCAGCACTTTGACCGGCAGCTTCTCACAGTGCAGCGTCGCCAATTCTTGAACATTCATCAGGAACGAGCCGTCGCCGTCGATGTCGATGACCACCGAATCGGGATGCGCGACTTGAGCTCCCATCGCGGCGGGAAGGCCGAAGCCCATCGTCCCCAAGCCGGAGCTGCTCATCCAGCGTTTCGGACGGTTGAACTTGTAGTACTGAGCGGCCCACATCTGGTGCTGACCGACGCCGACCGCGACGTAGGTGTCACGATCCTTCGTCTGCCGCCACAACTCTTCGATGGCCGCTTGTGGGTAGATCAAGCTGGGTTGCTGCTCGATGTAGCTCAGCGGGAATTTTGCTTTCCACTCGTTGAGCTTGGCCCACCACTCGTCCAAGTTGGGGACGTCGGCGTCGGTGATCGCGGCGTTGAGCAGTTGCAGCACCTCGCGAACATTGGCCACGATCGGGATGTGAGCTTCCTTGTTCTTGTGGATCTCCGAGGAGTCGATATCGACATGCACGATCTTGCCGTGCTTGGCGAACTCCTCCAGCTTGCCCGTGACGCGGTCGTCGAACCGCACGCCCAGAGCCAGCAGCAAGTCGGCTTCATTGACGGCATAGTTCGCGGTCACGGTGCCGTGCATGCCCAGCATGTGCAACGACTGCTGGTCTTCGCCGGGGAAGGCACCCAATCCCATGACGGTCATGGTGACGGGAATGTTGGTCCGCTTGGCGAACTTCGTGAGTTCATCGGCCGCGTCCGAATTGATGACTCCGCCGCCGACGTACAAGATCGGCCGGCGCGAATGCTTGATGGCCGCAATGACCTGCTTGATTTGTTCGGGAGCGGCCTTCTTCCGTTCGGGGTGATAGCTCGGCAGGTGCATTGGGGGATCCCAGTCGATGTCCCCTTCGAGCACGGCGGTTTGGATGTTCTTCGGGAAGTCGAGCAGGATCGGTCCCGGCCGGCCGGACTTCGCCAGATAGAACGCCTCTTTGACGATCCGCGGAATGTTGCGTAGTGCCTGTTGCACGTCGTCCGGTTCGCTCCAGTCGAGCGCGGTGATCATGTAATAGTGCTTGGTGACGGCGCGGCAAATTTCGACGATCGGCGTTTCTTGAAAGGCGTCAGTGCCGATCACTTTCTGAGCGACTTGCCCGGTGATGGCGATCAGCGGCACGGAATCCATTTTGGCATCGGCGATGGCGGTGACGAGGTTGGTCGCTCCCGGCCCGCTGGTGGCCATGCACAGACCGACTTTGTTGGTCGTGCGCGAGACCCCTTGAGCCGCGAAGCCCCCTCCTTGTTCGTGCCGAGGCAGGATTGTGCGAATGCTTTCGCTGCGCCGGAGGAGAGCTTGGTGCAGCGGCATGGAAGCTCCGCCCGGATACGCGAAGATCGTGTCGCCGCCGTTGCGCACCAGAGCCTCGACGAGAACATCGGCTCCGTTCAGTGGCGTGGTGGTGGATTTGGGCTTGGCGGGAGCAGATTGCGATTGAACGGCGGCCACGGGCAGATTCCTCAATGAACGGATTGTGGTTGCCAATCTCGCCTGAGATTGGGTGTTTGCCGTGACTGGCCCCAACCTCTTGCGAGATTGGCGACGGAGGCTGCGACCAAACGCGGCATCCACATCGGTCACGGCGGAATTCAGGGGCGGGAGTGTATCGGCACTTTTGAAGCCTGACGAGAGGTTGCTCACCGCGAAGGGGCACCGATGTTGGTTATGTCCAATTCGATTTCCCCTCGTTCCTGCACTCCGCTCGTCCAATGTTTTCACTCTTGGCTGCCCCGCAGATAGCCTGCGGAGGACTCAAAGTATTTTCGTCGGCGACGCTGCTTCTCCGGCGTCACGGCTTTCGCTTGTTGCAGGTCGGCGAGGTTCGCGTTGCAGACTCGACAGCCGACGGTTTGCAGGTGGAATTCGAGATAGTCGCGCTGAGCCTCTTCGAGCGCGCCGAGCAAATACGCACCCAGTTGGCTGCGAGTCGGACAGCTCAATCGCTCGCGTCGCCAGACTTCGCCGACAGTGACGCCCCCTTGATCGGTGTCACGAGCGAGTGATGCCAGTTGCTGACGGAGCGGCTCCGAATCTCGCAACGTGCGTTCGATCGTCGCCATGCGATCGGATGGCAATTGCTCGGCGAGATAGGCTCGCAGCTCTTCGTCGGTGATGGTGGTTCGAGACATGTTGTTGCTCACTTCTTTTGTCCGCGTTGCCAGGCGAGGCCAGGCCGCTCGACGCGGAATTTGACGAGCCGGGTGTGTTCGACTTCGGTGACATAGACCGTGCGGCCATCGGGACCGCCGAAGCAGAGGTTGCTGGGGCTTTTGCCGAGCACGTCGATATCGCGGAGCACTTCCCCTTTCGGCGAGACAATCGCGACCGTCCCTTTGCCGTACCGAGTCACATACAAGTTGCCGTCCACATCGCAGCGCATGCCGTCGAAACCGTGATCGGGGAATTGCTTGAGCAGCCGCTTGTCCGTGAGTCCATCGGCGGTGATCGTGAAAGCCCAGATGCCGCGTTGAACGCTTTCATTGACGTACAGCGTCTTGCCGTCCGGGCTGACCTCAATGCCGTTGGTCGTCCCCATGTCGGCCGCCACTTTCGTGACTTGGCCCTGTCGATCAATGCGCCAGAGCTGACCGGTACTCTTGCCCCAGTTGGGGTCGCTGGCCCACAGCACTTCGTCCGGCCCGATCGCCAGATCGTTCGGCTGATTCATTCCCTCTTGATGAGCGAAGACGGAAATCTGTTTCGTCGTCATATCCACCTTGAGCACGTTGTGGTTGACGTAATCGGCGATGAACATCGCTCCCGCGCGATCAAAGACAATGCCGTTGCCGACGCTCTTGTTCGGCAGCGTGACGAAGAGTTCCGTCTTCCCCTGAGGCGTGACCTTGCCGATGGTCCCTTCCTCTTTGAAGTTCACGGCGTAGACGTTGCCTGCCGCATCGCACTGCGGACCTTCGATGCCGGGAGTGAATTCCTTCGGCTGCGTGAGCGGTTCGGCGACGAACAGTTTTTCATCGTCAGCCGCCAATCCGGGCAACGACGAGATCGCGACGGACAACGCAATCAGCAGACAACGAGTCAGGTCGATTCTCAGCATGAGCAACTCCTTGTGAGACTATTCAGGTCAATCAACGTGGCGATCCAGCCGTTCGGCCAAGTTCAGCTTGAGCGGCGAGTTGCTGTCGGAGGAACTCATGCAGCCCCCTTTCTTTTTCGTGGCGTTCGATCAACTCGAATCGCGCGCGGCCGGCGCGAACCTCGTCGCTCAGTTCGAATTGCTCGACGAAATTCAGTAATCCGTCGATCGCTTGCACTCGTTGGTGAAACGACAAGCCTTGATCGGCTTCGATGAGGCGGCGCAGTCGCTCGCGTTCGGTCGGAAAGGTGATGCCAAGAATGGACATGTGAGTCGATGCTCCCACAGATTTGATACCGCCACTGTAGTTCGTGATTGAAATGTGAGCCAACACAAACAGGCGACCGCTCCCTCACGGTCGCGGCTCAAATCTTCGCAGACGCAGAGCGTCGGGAGGCACGTTCCCACGCGGAGCGTGGGAACGTGACAAACGAGACAAACCGGACGCTAGCGCGTTCCGGCTCATTTACGTCGGCACGTTGGCCGCTTCTTGAACACGTCGCTCGACGAGTTGTTTCAGTACGGACGAGACCGCCTCCGCCACGGGGACTTTCGTCGGAGCGGTGTCGGTGCGCCATTTGAGTTCGATGAGGCCCTCTTGCAGACCTTTGCCGCCGATGACGACTCGTAGAGGAAAGCCGATCAGGTCGGCGTCTTTGAATTTCACTCCGGCTCGCTGAGGGCGATCGTCGAGCAAAACATCGACTCCAGCTTGCCGGAGTTGTGAGTAGATTGACTCGGCCGCTTCGACGACCGGTTGATCTTCTTGCACGGGGATGACGACGACTTCATACGGTGCGACAGCGAGCGGCCAGATCAGGCCGTTCGCGTCGTTCTTGGTCTCGGCCAGCGCGGCGATGATGCGGTTCACGCCGATGCCATAGCAGCCCATGATGATTGGATGCCGTTGTTCCTTCTCATCGGAGAAGCTGGCTTCGAGCGAGACCGTGTACTTCGTGCCGAGCTTGAAGACGTGGCCGATCTCGATGCCATGCACGAGTTCGAGTGTCCCTTCACCGCGCGGACTCGGATCGCCGGCGACGGCGTTGCGCAGATCGTGAGTCGTGCTCAGCGAGTAGTCTCGGCCGACGTTCACGTTCACGATGTGATGGTCCCCCTCGTTCGCTCCGGTGATCGCGTTGACGATGAGCGGCACGTCGTGATCGGCGATGACTTCGCATTTGATGCCGACTGGGCCAGCGAAGCCGACCGGTGCGCCGGTCACTTGCAGGATGACTTCGGGGGTCGCCATTTCGAGCTTCTTCACTCCGAGTGCTCGGCGGATCTTCCCTTCGTTGGCTTCGTGATCGCCTCGGATCAAAACGGCAACCGGCTTTTCGTCGGCGGAGTAGATCAGCGTTTTGACCATCTTTTCTGGTTTGCATTTGAGGAACTTGCAGACCGCTTCGATCGAGCCGACGTTGGGCGTGTGCAGTTTCGTCAGCGGCTTCGCATCGGCAGACGTCGCGATGGTCGGCGGCAGGCGGCCGGTGTCGGCTCGTTCGAGGTTGGCGGCGTAGCCGGTGGCTCGGCAGTGGACGATGCGATCTTCGCCGTTGTTGGCGGGGCACATGAATTCGTGCGAGGCGTCGCCGCCGATCGGACCGCTCTCCGCTTCGACCGGCAGGTATTCGAGACCGCAGCGGGCGAAGATGCGGCAGTACGCGCGGTACATCGCTTGATAGGTCTCGTTGAGCGATTCGAGGCTGCTGTGGAAGCTGTAGGCATCCTTCATGATGAATTCGCTAGTGCGGAGGATTCCGAACCTCGGCCGCTCTTCGTTGCGGAACTTCGTTTGAATCTGGAACAGGTTCAGCGGCAGTTGGCGATAGCTGCTGATGTGCTTCGAGATGAGATCGGTGACGACCTCTTCGTGAGTCGGGCCGAGTGCGAAGTGCGACTCGCCGTTGCCTCGGCGTTGCTTCCAGTTGAACAGCACGTTGCCGAAGGCTTCGCGGCGTCCGGTGCGGACGAAGAGGTCAATCGGCTGGAGCGCGGGCATGTGGATTTCGATGGCATCGGCGGCTTCCATTTCCTCGCGGACGATCGCTTCGGCCTTTCGGAGCGCCTTCCAGCCGAGCGGCAGATAGGTGTAGCTGCCGGCCATGAGCTGGCGGATGAGGCCGGCTCGGAGCATCAACTGATGGCTGGGGACTTCGGCGTCCGCCGGGATTTCCTTCATGGTGGGGATCAGAGTCTTGGACCAGCGCATGTCATTCTCGCTTTGTGAGCCGATGGCGCTAGCCACGGGCTTCAGTGGGTGATGCTTCACGGCGAATCGCCCGACGCTAGCGCGTTCGGCTCACAAAGCCTTTGTCATGGGGCTGACGTCGCTCGAGTTTGGGGCGGGAGTCTAGCGGGACAGTGAAAGGGAGAAAGGGAGACAGGGACCATGAGCATCTCCCTTCGGTCCTTTCCGCAGAACCGATTTGACCGTGCGAATCCGTGACCTAAGTTTCGTTGGCCGGAACGAATCGTGGAGGTGGCCAACGTGTGGAATGAGTTTGAAGACGTCACAACGCTTGCCCCGCCGACGCTAGGCGTCAGCGGTGATGGCCTTGGGGCCGTGCAGTATCCGAAGTCCTCATCGCGGCTGATGCTGGATTTGCTCCGCCTGTCGCGTAACGGTGATCTTTCAAAGAGTTCGGACCCCCAGGCCGAGTCTCTGGATGGCGTGATCGCTCGGCCGGTGCTGCGAAGTTTGCTGGCGGCGATGCGGCTGCGCGATGCCCATACGATTCAGCATGTGCGACGTGCGGCGCAATTCGCGACGGGCTTGGCTCGGTTCATTGGCTGGGACGGAGTCTCACTGCGGCGGCTCGAGATCGCCGCGTTGCTGCATGACATTGGCAAAATCGGCGTGCCGGACCATGTGTTGTTCAAACCCGGATTGCTGAACCCGGCCGAGCAAGAATTATTTGCCTTGCAACACCACGTCGGCATGGACGTGCTCCAAGCTTGCCGAGTTCACCAAGACGTGCTGGACATCATCGATCAGGCGACTCCGAATTACGACAACGGTCAACTCGGCAACAAGGAGTTGCATCTGGGTGCTCGGATCTTGGCGATCGCCGACGCTTACGATTCGCTGTCGCACAACCAGGCCTATCGCGACGCGAAATCCCATACGGAGATTTTGGCGATCCTGAGTGGTTCGGCCGGAACGCGGTTCGACGGCAACATCGTCAGCGTGATGCACCGTTGGATTCAAGCCGAAGGGTTGCCGTTCAGTCGCGAGTTACAAGAGGCCCCCGTGTCCAATCCCGCGGGCTTCTTTCAATTGGCCGAAGAGATGCAGGCCAGTTCGATGTGCAACATCTTCTCGTACTTGTATGCCCTGGAGAGCATGTACGACGGGTTCTATCTGGTCGATTCGGACTTGAAGTTCCGCATCTGGAACAGCGGCATGGAACGTCTGCTGGGCCAACCCGCCTCGAAGATGCTGGACCAGAACTGGACCAGCCGCCAAGTCGAGTTCGCCGACAAGCAAGGTCGCGCGTTGTCCGACGACTCGAACCCGCTGCGTGAGGTCATGCAGAGTGGCAAAGCCCAAACCGCACAGCTTCAGGTGCGGCATTTGGATGGCCGCTGGATCCCCGTCGAATTGATGTCCGTGCCGCTGATCGATCACGACGGCAGCCTGCAAGGGGTCGCCGAAATTTTTCGGGACGTCTCGCAAGACCGTCGGCGTCGCAAAGAAGACAAAGACCTTCGCAAGCAAGCCACTCGCGACGCACTGACCGGAGTCCTCAACCGCGGCGAATTGGATCGCACCCTCGAATCGCTGCTGGCCGAATTCAATCGCGACGCCGATCCGGAGCCTCTGTCGCTGATGTTTCTCGACGTCGATCACTTCAAGCAGGTCAACGACACTTATCTGCATCTGACCGGCGATCAAGTCCTCATCGGTTTGGCCAAGTTGCTGCAAAGCGAGACCTATTCCGGCGAGAGCATCGGGCGTTTCGGCGGTGAAGAATTCATCGTGCTGTGCCCCTC
The DNA here is from genome assembly GCA_046156195.1 of Planctomycetaceae bacterium. Taxonomy (GTDB): domain Bacteria; phylum Planctomycetota; class Planctomycetia; order Planctomycetales; family Planctomycetaceae; genus SXKJ01. Next base: position 64,449 of record JBJXEX010000061.1, read on the forward strand.
GACGGACCTCAAACAGGCGACGGCGAAAGCCGAACGACTCCGCATCGCGATCAGCGACGCGCCGCTCAGCAGCGTCAAAGAATTGAAGGTCACCGTCTCGTTCGGCGTGACGGAAGTCGTCCCCGGAGACACGCTCGACGACGTCTTCCGTCGTGCCGACAAAGCGCTGTTCGCGTCCAAAGGCAAAGGCCGCAATCGCACCACCGCGCTGTCCAAGCAGGAGTTCCTCACCGGCAAGTCGGAAACGGTTCCAACGCCAGTCGCTCTGACGAACATTCTTGAGGGGACATTCCTGGCGTGCGTCACCTCGGACATGGTTGTGCTGAAATTCGGCAGCTTCGTTCGCGAACAAAAAGCAAAAATTATCAAGACGTCGCCCGGCCACGTCGTCATCCGCGTGGGGGCCACGTTCCTGCTTCCCTTCTGGGGGACTCACGAAAAACGTCAGCCGGTGGAACTCGAAATCAAATTCGGTTCGCCACCGAAAGACGCGGTCGTCCCCAACCGGCAAGGCGCGACCGAGCGGACTTACTTCCAAGTCAAGATTACGCCCCGCGGCTGGCCTCCCAATCTCGCCACGTTCCAAGGCCGCGCCCGGCAGGCCTTTCGCCTGCTGAAGTCCTACTTCGTCGCGGATTGACGTGGCCACGGGCGGCTCGCCTGTGGTCCCTCAGCACAGGCGAGCCCCCTGTGCTACGGCAACTCCCGAATCCGCAGCCCCTGGAACTCCACCGGCGAGCCTTCCGATTCCAAACACAAGAAGCCCTTGCGAGGCTCGCAGTTCTCGCCGCCGGTGACCTCTTCGCCGTTGACCCACAACCGCACCTCGCCGTTGATCGCGCGGACGTAGTAATGGTTCCACTCACCGACCCCCTTGGTGAGACGCTTGATCGGAAAGCTGCGGCTGCTGTCCGGCTTCCCCACAACGTAGGTCGAGCCATCGTCTCGCGTGTAAGTGATCTGCGGAGTGAAGGCTTTCATCTTGGAACCGCCGACGGGAAACACATCCCCGTGACTGGTGAACCAGTCCGAAGGTTTGCCCTTCGATTTTTCATAGTTCGTTTCGTAGCCGAGATCCAACACCTGCACTTCGATGCCCACTCTTGGCAGAGCGTTCGGCTTCAAGTCCTTCATCCCCTCTTCGGTCGCCCACAGGAAAATGCCGGAGTTGCCTCCCGACTTCAAATGCCGCCACTGAGCGACCAGTTCCAAATTCGTGAACTCCTTGGTCGAGCGAATCACTCCCACCGGCTTCCCGGTGCATTGAGCCAATCCATCTTTCCACGTCCACGTCTCAGGATCGCAGTTGACGTTGATGAAGTCCGCCTCACCCAAGTCTCGCCAGCCCTGACCTCGCCCATCGATGAATGCTTTCGGAGTCGCCGCCGTCTCTTCGGCAACGAGCGACACGGAAGCCGAACAACAGGCGGCGGCAACAATCAGCCAGAACAATCGCATTGTCGAGAATCTCATCGGTCAGCCCTTTCAAACGAAGTAGTTTCGGAACTGTTTGAAGTAGAACGCGGCTCTGACCGGCAACACAAGCAAGGCTGCGGCTCTGCTCCGAAAATCGTTTCACGGCAAGCCGGAGGCGTCCGTGTTGGCCAGCATCAATTTTCCTGTCGATGATCCCCTTCCAAGCCCGGCAAGTTCAAACCCGCGTTGGTCGGCGACAAAACTTGACTCAACCGCAACCACGTTCTGAATCAATGGAGTCCAGCGAGTCCAGAACTGCCAGCAGCGATTCGCCGAGAGCCACGTCATCCGAGAGCGGATCGGCAAGGCCCACGGAATCGTTCTCCTGCGTGAAGCTCGGTTCGTCGAGCAGCGCGAAGTCCGAGTCGTCCCCCTCCAGTGGGCTGACAGCAATGACTCCGTTCGTCTGCAAGTCCTCGCCATTCGTGACGAGGCTCACCACGACGAACCATTGGCCGTTGAGTTCCGAGTCCGCGGAGAGAGCCTCTTCGACTTCGAGGTCGGCCCGGTCGGTGGCGAGATTCGAGTCCGATTCCACCACTGCGTCTTCAACCGCTTCGACGCCGGATTCACTGTCTGTCCAATCGAAGGATTCGACGCCACGCTGTTCCAGCCGATCCGAGGTGTCGTCGTGATCAATCAAGTCGTCGTGATAGGGGCCGCCAATGAGAGTGTCGTGGCCGCTTCCACCTTGCAGCACGCCCCAGCCATCGAAGCCAGATGCGTCGTACTTCACATTCTCGTCACCCCAATACAGCAGTCCGCCGATTTCGATACTCGTGAGAATCGTCGTCCCCGCCCCTTCGAGCCGATCGGTGGTCAGCGTCAACCGCGTGTCGTAGGTCGTGTCATTCCACAACCGATCGCATCCCGGTCCACCGTCGAGCGTGTCGTTCCCGCGCGGATAAGCCCAACCCCCGTTCCCGACCCGCAGCCAATCGTCACCGGGACCACCGATCAGCAAGTCATCGCCGGCACCGCCCCACAAGTCATCCGCGTAATCGCTGCCGATCAGCGTGTCGTTGTCCCGGATTTCATCTTCAGCATCAGCACCGTTCCAATCGCCGCCGCCGAACACATTCATCGGCCGATCCGACTGCGAGATGTCGATGAAGTCGTTTCCCTTTCCGCCATCGACTCCAAACCCGCCACTGGAATACGGATCACCCCAGGGCCGCGAGTCGGACTTCTTGACGATCACTCGGTCATCACCGTCTCCGGCCGAGATGCCCCAAGACATCCGAAATGCTGCCGGCTGATCCCACTCGATCTTCGTGACGAGCGGTTGCGCGGCGAGTTGCACATTCAAGCCCGTGGCATTGTCCGTCAGACGCGCCAAGCCATCGCGACCACGCCAATCCAGCACGACATCGTTGTCCTCATCGCCGAATGACACGGATCGTCCGAATGACGCATCGGATTGTGAGGCCGCCAACTCGCAGACCAACGTGTCCCGCAGCAACTCCACGTCTTCATAGTCCAAACCGGTGCTGAACCATTGCCACGCGGAGTCTGGATTCTCGGAGTCCGCGTTCTCTGGATCGGCGGTGCCGCGAAACATCCCCTGGATCGACCACATCCCCGAACGATCCGCACGCGGACTAAAACCAAAAGTATTGGAGACCCAGTTCTCGGAGTTGGCCGAATTGACCAATCGGATCTCATCCCGTCCGGCACCACCTCCACCATCGAAGTGCAACAGGGCGATCGGCGGCCAGTAACTCGCGAGATCCACCGTCGTCCCGAACGACAAATCCCAAGTCAAAACGTCGGACACGTTGTCTCGGCCGATGAGCCGCAGACTCGCAATCTCAGCGGCCAGCATCGGCTCAATCACATCCTTCCGAGTCCCCGTGTGAAACACATGCAGCCAGTCACCGACTTGTTGCAGTGTTAGACCTCGACTGTCCCACTGATTCGGTGGGACGACGAATGTTCCCGACTCAGACGCGGGATCGTCTTCCGGCAAACCCGCATCGTGCGAAAGCACATACCGCGGCTCCAAGACCTCCGCCGCCGAAGAAACCTTCGCGCGACCACTCCGCCGAAACGCCTTGCGACGCCGACGGAATTCCTGTCCCAAGCTCCAACTCGCCACGATCGCCTGACGCAAACTTCGCATGATTCCCTCCGTGGATTCAATGTTGTGGAGGGTTGTAGTTGCGAACCGCGTTTTCCGAGAAGACGTGAATTGCAACTCGCTTTGTGAGCCGATGGCGCTAGCCACGGGCCTCCGCAGGTGACATTCGGCGGTGAATCGCCCGACGCTAGCGCGTTCGGCTCACATCGAAGGCACTCGCATGTTTGTTATTTCTTGGCGAGCCGCCGTGTGATTCTGGCGATGGCTTGTCGCAACTCGCGGCGCAAAGGACCGGTCGCGGTCGGCAGCTTCGACGCCAGAAACGCGCGCTCATTTTCCGCCCCGACTTTCCCCAGCGGATGGACGGCCGCCAGCGGAGCCTCGTGAAAGACCTCGATCAGCACCCGTCTCGCTCGTTCGGGCGGCAACATCTTCGCGACCGCCGCCGCCAAGAGATTGCGCGAGTCTCCCGACCGTCGATCACGAACCGCCGCGATTAGCCACTCGTCGATGTTCCGCGGCCGAGTCTGATTGATGACCGAGGCAATCGCCCGCTTCAGTTCGTCATTCGTCGCCGCATCGAACAACTCGGCGAGCACTGCTCCGTCCAACGTCCCCGAGCGAGCCGCCAACAACGCCCACGCCACCGACTCTTGCAACCGCCGATCCTCCAGCCGAGGAATCCATTCGAGCAACAACGCCGCGAGGCCGCTCGGCAACGAGTCGTATTGATTGCGAATTGCTGCGACCGACGAAACCGGAAATCCGGCCTCGGCCAAGGCGGCTAGGAATTGAGCTTCGCTCGACGGCATCAATTCGTGTCCGTCAGGTCGTTGAGCAGTTTCCGAATCCGCTCCAGTGTGGCATCACTGACTCGGCCGAATGTTTTGACGATCAGCGAATTCGCGAGCGTGTAGATCTTGTCCACACGCACGGTGCCCGGCCGGTTCAACGCTCCGAGAGTCAAATCCGCGGACGTGATCCTGAAGGAGTACGGCGTGACCGTGGGATTGGACGTCATGGCGACCACAACCATGTCCATGCACGACTGATGATAGGCGTCATTGGAAATGACGATCACTGGCCGACGTTTTTGCGAGGTCAGGTCCGTGAATGGGACGGGAATCAGCACAACGTCCCCTTGGTTAGGCATTGTTCCAGTCCTCGTCGTCGAGTGGGTTGTCCCAAAAATCCAGACTGCTTTGAGCTGAGTCGGTTAAGTCGCTGAACGGCTCCGCAGACTCTGGGATGACAAACACGACCACTCGTTCTCCGGCGACTGACGGCACTTGCAGCTCCAGCCGCCCGTCGCTGCCAACCTCGGTTTCAAACTTCAAAGCCGCTTGTGGCCCGGAATTGGTGGCGATCATCACGGTCTCCTTTTGGCGTTGCGAAAGATCAGGCTCAACGCGAAATCATGGTAACGATCGCGATTGCCCTAAGTCAGTCGTTTTGTATTCGAGGATGTGCATTCACAGTGGCTCCGCAAGAGCCGCCAGTTACTCCGAAGGAGTTATCGACGACCAAAAATCGCAGTGAGCCGCTCGGACTCGCACACAGCACAATTCAACGTGAACTCGATTCGGATAGCCGCAACAAACAACTCTTTTTTTGTTCGTAGTTTTGTCGCACGAAATTTATTTGTTCTGCAACACGGCTACTCGCGACAGCAACGTATTCGATGATCTTCTGCGCGAACTCTGCATCACAATTCTCTGGCAAATCAAATTCGCTTGGTGAGTTGGTCGTGAGGTGCTCAATCCGTGCCTGACAGTGCGTCCCTGGAAACCCACGATTTGGAACACCGGGCGGAATGTCCGGGAAACTAACGCCGAAATTGATGTAAAAGCGCCAAGATCCGGTCGATGCATTCCACGAACTTCCTTGAAACTGAATTCTCTCAATGTAGCCATCCATGTCGCGCCAAAACGTGAAACGGACCTTTTGGTATCCGCGCGGCTTCAAATACTCGCGATGCAGACTACTGAAAAAAACTTTGACGAATTCTTGCATCGACGACTCACTTCACTGAGACAAAGGCGAAATGCCGCTACGCGATCAACTCCTGCACGACTTTGCCATGCACGTCGGTCAAACGAAAATCGCGGCCGGCGTAGCGGTAGGTGAAGCGTTCGTGGTCGAAGCCCAGGAGTTTCAGCAGCGTGGCGTGCAGGTCGTGGACGTGGACTGGATTCTCCACCGCTTTGAAGCCGAATTCGTCGGTGGCTCCGTGGACGTAGCCGCCGCGCACGCCGCCGCCGGCCAGCCACATGCTGAAGCCGTGATGATTGTGGTCTCGGCCGTTGATCTTGCCGGCGTTTGAGCCGGTCTTCGGAAGTTCGACCGTCGGCGTGCGACCGAACTCGCCGCCCCAGATGACCAGCGTCTCTTCGAGCAACCCGCTTTGCTTGAGGTCGGTGAGTAATGCGCCGATCGCCTGGTCACATTGCTTGGCGAGACGGCGGTGATTGACCTCAATGTCGTCGTGGTTGTCCCACGGCTGGCCTTCGCCGTGCCAGACTTGCACGAAGCGGACGCCGCGCTCGATCAATCGCCGAGCAATCAAAATCTGCCGAGCCTGCGTGCCGGGGCCGTAAGCGTCGAGCACATGCTTCGGCTCGCGGCTGACGTCGAACGCCTCTTCGGCGTCACGCTGCATGCGGAATGACAACTCGAACGATTGGATCCGCGATTCAAGCTGCGCGTCTCCCGGCCGCTGCTGTTGATGCCGGCGATTCAACTCTTGCAGCAGGTCGAGTTGTCGCCGCTGTTGCTTCACGCTGAGATGCGGGTTGCGAATGTTCTCGACCAGCTTTTCGATCTCGGTCGATTTCGTATCGATGTACGTCCCTTGATAGACGCCGGGCAGAAAGCCCGCTTGCCAGTTCTGCGACTCTTGAATCGGATAGCCGCCGGGACACATCGCGATGAAGCCTGGTAAATCTTGGTTCTCGCTGCCGAGTCCGTAGGTCATCCACGACCCGAAGCTGGGCCGCACGAGGCGCGGCTCGCCGCAGTTCATCAGCAGCAGCGACGGCTCGTGATTCGGCACGTCCGCCTGCATCGAGCGGATCACGGCGATGTCGTCGATGTGCCGAGCCGTGTGCTCGAACAGTTCACTGACCTCAATGCCCGACTCACCGTAAGGCCGAAACCGAAACGGCGAGCGAAACGCGGCCCCGGTTTTTCGCTCGGTCGGCAGATTGAACGGCAGCTCCTGGCCGTGATATTTGTCGAGTGCAATTTTTCGATCGAACGTGTCAACGTGCGACGGCCCACCATTCATAAAGAGGTGAATTATTCGCTTGGCCTTCGCCGCAAAGTGGGGCCTCTTCGGCGCGAGCGGATTGAGTTCCGCACCACCCGCCGCGTTCGCAGCCGTCGTCTGCAAGAGATCGGCCTGCTGTAAAACGGTCGCCAGCCCAATGGCTCCAAAACCGACGCCCGAGCGGGCCAGCAATTCGCGTCGGGAAAGACCAATCAAAGAATTCATCGGAAAGCCTCTGTTGAGCCGAGTTCAGGGGCTTGTTTGACTTGCCCTCATCCGCGCGATCCCACCGAAGTATCAACCGGAGCCTCGATCATCGAGTTATGCAACAGCAATCACCTCGCATCGGTGGGACGCTGCCTCAAGCGATGGGCAGTGTCAGCGATGTGTTGGCGACGAACAAGCGAATGGCATTCACTTTGCCGACAAAGCGAGTGGCACGGAGCTGACGCTGTCCCGCTCGACAATTGGTTGCCGCAACGCCTCGAAGATCGCGCTGTTGTCGAGTCCTCCCAGTCCCAGCGACTCCGCGAGTTCCAGCAATCGCAGGTGCTCGTCACTCAGAGGCAACGCCTGTCCGACTCGCGCCGCGGCTTCGCGGATCAGCCGCACATCTTTGAGATGCTGCGACAGCCGCGCTTCCGGCGCGAAGTCGCGAGCGACCATCTTCGGTCCCTTCGTGTCCATGATTCGCGAATAGGCCATGCTGTCCCGCAACACGCTCAGAGCGGACGCCGCGTCGAGGCCGACCGCTTCCGCGAACGCGAGACCTTCGGCCAACGCCGCTCGATTGAGTCCCAGCACGAGATTCGTCACCAACTTCATCATCGCTCCGTGACCGCTCGGCCCGACGTGCCGCACTTGCCACGCGAACGACTCGAACAATCGGCGACACGGCGCGAACGCGGAGGCCTCGCCCCCGACCATCACCAGCACGTCGCCTCGCCGCACTTGAGCACTGCTGCCGGAGATCGTCGCGTCGAGAAACTGCACTCCCCGTTCGCTCAACTGAGTTGCCAATGTCTCCGCATTTCGAGGATCACCGGTTCCCAAGTCAGCCACAATGTGGCCGGGACGAAGTTCGTCGCTGATCTCGCTGAGCACTTCCGAAGAGATCGTGTCGTTGGGAAGCGCGAGCCAAGTGATATCGGTTTCCTCGGCAACTTCAGACGCCGTCGCGGTGCGAACTCCGCCAAGCTGACTGAGCTTGGCTCGCGCGTCGGCGTCACTGTCGAACCCAATCACGGTGTGCCCGGCGGCGATCAACCGCTCGGCAACGGCCGAACCGATCAGACCGAGTCCAATCAAGCCAATCGTCACGGGACGCTCAGGATTGCCAGTTCGGCCGCTCATAGGTTGACTCGAATGAGGTTCGTCGGCCGGACGCTCACGACCGATCGAGTTCGACGGCAGAATAGCCAACCGGCTCGCAGTTAGCACTTGGGCATTTAGACCCCATCCCGGCAAGCCCATTGGAATCTACACAACTCGAAGAAGTCGGCGATTGTGCCGTCTCTGCACTCTTCGCTTCTCTGCGGTCATCCAAATCTCTGCAGTGATTCAGTCTTCAACCTCTTACACCGCAGAGATTGGATGACCGCAGAAACAAACCACAAACACAGTCACTTTCAAGTTGTGTAGAGACCAATGACGCAAGGTCGGTGGGGACGTCTCTCGTGGCCACTGTCGGGATCAGCGAGAAGTGTCCGAAAAGAGACACCTCGCCGCAACACCTCCCACAGCGTCGTCAGCAGCACGGGTGCATCCCAGGTTTTGTTGTTTTGATAGCGGTCGGAAAACGTCAATAGGAGAAAACGAGATTTCTGGTTTAAGCTGAGCGCGATGGGGGGAAATGGAGAACCTTTGGGAGGTCAGCATGGAT
>JBJXEX010000075.1:0-5050 GCA_046156195.1 Planctomycetaceae bacterium
TCGGTGAGTAGCGCGGGGGACGTGAACGGCGACGGCTTCGACGACCTGCTGATCGGGGCCGAACGCGCCGATGCGTCGGGGAACGCCAAAAACTATGCGGGTGAGAGTTACGTGATCTTCGGCGGGGACTTCACGGCGGCAGTGACGCACCAGGGGACTTCGGCGGCGGAGACTCTGACCGGAACGGCGGGAGCCAACGTGATGGTCGGCGACCGGGGCAACGACACGCTGGTCGGCAGCGGCGGAGCCGACGTCCAGTTCGGCGGACAGGGGAGCGATATCCTCGCCGTCAGCGACCTGAGCTTCCAACGAATCATCGGCGGCACGGGGACCGACACGCTCCGCCTGGACGGCAGCGGCCTGACGCTGAACCTCACCACGCTGGCCGACAACCGCATCCTGGGAGTCGAACAAATCGACCTCACCGGCAGCGGCGACAACACGCTGACGCTCGACCTGCAAGAAGTGTTCAACATCAGCGACGAATCCAACACGCTGCTCGTCCGCCGCAACGCTGGCGACACCGTCAACATTGGAACGGGCTGGACTCAGGGAGCCAACGAAACGATCGGAGCGGACACGTTCGACGTCTACACCCAAGGCGCCGCGACGCTGAAGGTGCAAGCCGTTGCCGTACCACCAGCAGGTTTTGAAGTCGGCACTCTAGCCGATGAGGACGACGGACAGACGACTCAGGATGCGGACCTCTCGCTGCGAGAAGCGATCCGGCTGGCGAATGCAAATGCCGATGCCTCGGTCATCACGTTTGCTCCGGGCCTGTTCACGGGCGGCGATCAGAGCATCTCGCTAAGTCTGTTTGATACCGGGTTGGACTCGACCGAGGCCGGGGCGACGGCGTTCATCGTCTCGACGCCGATCACGATCAATGGGCCGACGGGTGACAACGGGCTGACGATTGCTCGCGATTCGGGCGCGGCGAACTTTCGGCTGTTCCATGTGCAAGCGGCGGGCAACCTGACGCTCGACAGTCTCACGCTGATGGGCGGCAATGCCCAGGGTAATTCCGGTGGCCGGACCACTCGGGGAGGTGGCGGGGGCGGTGGAGCGGGGCTGGGGGGAGCCGTCTTCGTCGATGGAAGTTTTACGGCTGTCCGTAGCACCTTTAGGAACAACACGGCCCAGGGGGGAACGGGCGGCGGGTCTGGGGCGGACTTACGCCCAGAACCGCTCGGAGGTGGAGGTGGAGCAGCTCTTGGTGCCAACGGGCAGCCCTCGCCGACCAGCGCCCCTAACAATGGCGGTGCGGGCGGTGGTCCCAACGGGGGTAGTGGCGGTGTCTTTGCAGGTGCCCCAGCGGGAAGCGCTAGTGGCTTCAGCGGAGGCGGTGGTGGCGGTGCGAATGGAACCGCTGGCGGCAACGGAAACTTTGGCGGAGGCGGCGGAGGCGGCCTGACTGCCAACGGTGGGATCGGCGGGTTCGGCAGCGGCGGTGGCGGTGGCGGTGGCCAAGGCGGACTCGGCGGAGCTTCTGGATTCGGGGCTGGTGCGGGGGCTAATGGATCCGGGTCCATAGCCCAGGGTGGTGGTGGTGGTGGTGGTGGTGGCCTCGGGGGGGCAATCTTCCTCAATGCCGGGTCCGTCGATTTGACCAACTCCACTTTTACTTCCAATACCGCCACCGGCGGAGGCGGAGGCGGGAGCAATGTGCCCGGTGCCGTTGCCGGCTCCGGTCTCGGTGGAGCCGTGTTCGCACGCAACGGCTCCCTCACGATTGTCAACACCACCATCAGCAGTAACACGGCGGTGCAGGGTGCCCGCGGCATTTACGTGCTGGGCGACGGCGGCACTGCTGTGGCCAATCTCGACAACACGATCGTCGGTCAGTCCGACACAAGCGTCTCGGACTTCGTGGCCAATACCATCAACGGAGGTACGACTTCCACGAGCGGGGCCAACAACCTGATTCGAGTCGCGACCGGCTTCGGTGGCACAAGTGTCAGCATGGACGATCCGAACCTCGCCGCTCTGGCCGACAACGGCGGGCCGACGCAGACCTTCGCGCTGAATGCTGGCAGCCCGGCGATTGACGCGGGCACCAATGCTGCTGCCACCGGCCTAACCTTTGACCAACGCGGGACCGGCTTCGACCGCATTGTCAACACGACGGTCGACATCGGGGCGTTCGAGTCGGCTGTCATCCCCGACACGACGGCTCCGACTCTGACCTCGTTCACACGACAGACGCCTTCGACGAGCACGACGGACGCGGACTCGCTGGTGTTCCGCGTGACCTTTGACGAAGCGGTGCAGAACGTCGATGCCGCTGACTTCGCCGTGAATGGGACGACGACGGCGACTGTCACCGGAGTGACCTCCGCCGATTCGAACGCGGGGCTGCTCTACGACGTGACGGTCTCGGGCGGCGACTTGGCCACCTTCAACGGCACGGTCGGTCTGAACCTGAGCGGCTCGCAGAACATCACCGACGTCGCCAGCAACGCGCTGCCGGGGACCGAACCGCTCACGGACGAAACCTATGAGGTTTCCAATCCCGCTTCGACGATCTCGCTCACCGGAGGCGTGCTGACCCTCACGGACATCGTGGGTGCCGGCAATACGCTCACCCTGCGGCTGGAGACGACCGCCAATCCGGATGAGTACATCCTCTCAGATTCGGGCAACATCATGTTCTCCAGCATTGCCGGAACTTCCGGCAACGGCACCGATACCTTGCGGATTCCGGTGACGGGGATCACGTCGTTCGTGATCAACCTGGGAGCGGGCAACGACAAGCTGACGCTGGACGGCAGCGGCGGGAATCCGTCCCCCAGCGGCGGCATCACCTACGACGGCGGTGACGGGACGGACAGCATCGCCGTCAAGAGTCTGGCGGGAGCCACCACCAGTGCGCTGGGAGCCAACGGCAGCGGCAAGGTCAAAAAACTCACGACGACGATCGTCACCTTCAACAATCTGGAACCGCTCGACCTGACTGAGTCGGCGATCACGACACTGGAGATCGAGATCGACCCGGACAACACGGTCAGCGGCCCCATCACGGCGACGCTGTCGAATGACGCCGCCGCAGGCATCACCCGCATCGACTTCGACAACGGCCTGGAAAGCGTGATCTTCGCGACGCCTAGCGTGTCTCTGACGATCACCGGCGATCCGCTCGACGGCGACATCATCAACGTGGTCGGCGTCGATGAAAGCTGGAACGTGCCGATCTTCATCAACGGCGGCGGCGGGCTGGACACGGTCAACTTCCAGACGAATGCCACCAGCACGGGGGGCGGCGATCTGACGGTCACGGCGGATACCGTCCACATCAACGCGGCGGTCTCGACCGGCGGCGGCGATGTGTCGATCACGGTGGACGCGGCGTTCAACGTGAGCGGCACGGGCAGCCTCAGTTCGGGCGGCGGCAATATCTCAATCACCGGATTGAATCAGGCACAGACGGCCGGCCAAGTGACGGCGGATGGCAACGCGGCCACGTCGTTCAACCTCGACACGGAAACGGGCTTCAACACGCTGGCCGGATTCATGGTCCCCGCCGGGACGGGCCGGCTGCTGGTGGTCGATTTCGGGACGTTCGTGACTTCTCCCGCCACCGAGGTCACGGCCGTGACGTTTGACGGCACGCCGCTCACGCGAGCGGTGGGGCTCAATGATGCCAGCCTCACTCTGGGGCAGGGCGAGCTGTGGTATCTGCCACTCGGCGACGGTGCCGCAGTGACCGGCGACATCGTCATCACCGGCGGCGAGAGCGGCACGATCATCGGAGCAGCGACGTTCCAAGGGGTGGATCAGTCGGTCTCCATTAACGGTGCGACCTCGACGATCTCCAGCCCAAACGGCGCGGGAACATTTACGACGCAGTTGATCGTCAGCAGCCAGGTCGGCGACTTGGTGCTCGACAGTCTGTTCGTCATCGGAGACGTGTTGACGTTCCCGATCAATGACGCTTCGCAGACCCTCTCGCACAATCAATTGGGCGCGTCGGACGGGATCGCGCTGGCCAGCAGCACTGAAGCGGGAGCCGCGAGCGTGTCGCTGGACTGGACCGTCTCTGGCGGCACCGTCTTTAGCGTCATTCACGTGGGACTGAATATCAACGCGGCGGCGGGCGGTGGCACCTCGGACAGTACCTTCACGACGGCGTTCGGCAGTTCGATCAACGCCGGCGCGGGCGCGTTGAATCTGACGTTTGATTCCCTTGATCTGGCGACCGGTTCCTCGCTGTCGGGCAGCGGCGCGCTGACCATCAAGCCGGCGGACGACGCGGCGACCATCGGCATCGGCGGCGGTGTGGGCGAACTGAACCTGTCGGACGACGAACTCGCGACGCTGACGGACGGGTTCAACTTGATCACCATCGGCTCGGCCACCGGCACGGGAGCGGTGGACATCGGCAGCTCGACGTTCACGGACAACGTGGCCGTCATCGGCGGCTCGATCGACGTGACGGCACTGGACGCAGGCGCGAACAACGTCACGCTGACCACCACCGACGGCAACGTGATTCTGACCGGCACGACCACGGGCACCGGCGTCACGATCACCAGCGCGGGCAACATCAACGGCGCGGGATTGATCACCGCCACGACCATCGACCTGAACGCGGTCACGGGGATCGGAAACACGACCGCCTTGGAATTGGCGGCCACGTCGCTCAGCGCGGACACGACCAACGGCAACATCAACCTGGACAACGCCAACACCGCAGCGGCCACGTTCACCAGCCTGACGACCGGGACCGGCACGATTACGGTGGACAACGACGGCACAGGCGGCGGCAGCGCGTCCTTCACCACGGTGAGCACCAGCGACGGCGCGATCGACCTGGAGAACATTGCCGGCAACTTGACGGTCGGCACATCAGTCACGGCCGGCGGCACGGCCAACGTCACACTGACCACCACGACCAGCGGCAACGTGATCCTGACCGGTACCACGACGGCAGCCAACGACACGGTCACGATCAACAGCGCGGGCAGCATCAACGGAGCGGGTCTGGTCACCGCGACGACGATCGACGTCAATGCGGTCACGGGGATCGGCAACACGATCGCCTTGGAGTTGG
>JBJXEX010000079.1:0-15661 GCA_046156195.1 Planctomycetaceae bacterium
AAGTCCGTCGATGGAAGCCGCCGCGTCACACCGGGGTCAGGCACTTCACAATTCACAATTGGCCGACTGGAGCGCTGTGACGAAGATCAACGTCGCGCGTCGGCCAATTCTGAATTCTGAAGTGCCAGACCCCTCGCTGATCCATCCGCCGCGGCGGACGAGACCAAGCCAAACCGCAGAGCGAATGGCTCGCCGCCATCGCCGCGGACCAGACCCTCACCGAAGCTCCGCCGCGGCGGACCAACGCGCCCTCCAATTCGCCCGCGAGTGGAAATGACCGCGCTCGGCGCGGGTCTCCCGACCCCGCCGCTTCGCTGGACCGCAGGTCTCCCCGAAACGGCCATCGCGACATCGCAGCCAAATAACGTCGTCACGAAGTTTGAATCCAATGCAGGAGACCTTCGGTCAATTCCGGCGGCGGGGTCAGGAGACCCGCGCCGAGTGCCGTTGCCGCAACAGGCGAGTTTCTGAGACAATCACGCGCAGTGGACAGCAATCTGTGGGGAATCAGAAATTCGATTTGTGTTCGAGAGTCCAATCATGCCAACCGCGAAGCGTCGCTACAGCAAGGAAGAGTTCGCTCGGCGCGGCCGCGCGCTCTACGCCAAAGTGATTCGTCCGTCGTATGAACCGAGCCATGACGGTCAATTCGCCGCCATCGACATCGAGACCGGCGAGTTTGAGATTGATGCCAAGGATTTGGAAGCCGTTCACCGACTCCTGGAGCGACTCCCGAATGCACAGCCTTGGCTGTGTCGCATTGGCTTCCGCTCGCTTCGCCGAATCGGCTTCGTGCCGCGAAAGGCTCAGGCATGATTCGCGGCGTGGTGACGAGGTCCGAAGGGATCGTGCAGCTCTCGGTGTTTGGAAAACGCGGCCAGCGCGAAACCATCGCAGCGATCGTGGACACCGGATACGACGGAGCATTGACTCTGCCTCCGACCTTGATTCGCGAACTCGAACTGCGTTGGATCAGCTTTGGCGACGCGACTTTGGCCGACGGCAGTGAGATCGAATTCGATGTCCACGAAGGCGAAATCCTCTGGGATCGTCGGCGAGTGCTGATCTCAATTGATTCGTCGGATGCAACTCCGCTGATCGGCATGCAGTTGCTCGAAGGCTTTGAATTGACGATGCAGGTTCGAGAGGAGGGGCCGGTCCTCATCAAACGGATGAAACCGCCGAGCAAAAAGCGTCGTCGCCGCTGATCGTGAGTCGTTGCGTCTGATCCACTGGCTGCGAGACCAAGACCAACCGCAGAGCGAATGTCTCGCCGCCATCGCGGCGGACCAGACCCTCATCGAGCTCCAATTTTCACTTCTTCCGTTCGCGGAGAATCGTGTCGACTTGTTCCATGAAGTCGCGGACGTCTTGAAACTCGCGATAGACCGAAGCAAACCGCACAAAGGCGACGTGATCGAGTGCTCGCAGTCGATTGAAGACTTTCTCGCCGATGTAGCGTGAGGGGACTTCACGCTCGAAGTTGTCGTTCAAATCGGACTCGACATCGCGGACGATTTCGTCGATCTGTTCGGCACTGATCGGTCGCTTGTAGCAGGCTTTCTCCAGTCCCAGGCGGAGTTTCTCGCGGTCGAAGGGGACTCTTGAGCCGTCCTTTTTGATGACCTTCATCGAGGACTCTTCGACCCGTTCGTGGGTCGTGAATCGTCGGCCGCACTTGAGGCATTCCCGTCGGCGACGAATCACAAACGACTCGCTCATTCGAGTATCGACGACCTTGGTTTCGTCGTGCCGACAGAAGACGCACATCATGGGAGAGACTCCGAGGCAGTGAAACATCCGAGGCAGTGAAACAAACGACGCGTCGGCGAGCGGGGCGGCGTCAGCCCAATGGTATTCAGCGGAGATCAGGACTAAGGACCGCTCGCTGGCGGTCGCGGCTCGAAAGTTCACAGACTGAAGTCGGCTGGCTGACGGTCGTGGCTCGAAAAGTTCACAGCGTCGGAGGGTCATGCCATGCTAGTTGCAATGGTCTGGCACGACCCGTAGACTCCCGCCCCTCTTGCGGCTGGCGGGTTTATAGAGCTGGCTGGATCGAGTGACAAACCTCCCCTCAAGAATCTCGGAATGATTCAATCAGACTGGTCCAAGGAGTTGTGACGTGGCGATGCACAATAGTTTGCGGCGAAAAAGCAATATGGCTCGCCGCCGAAGCGTCTTATCGCGTGAAGAGCGGATTGCTCAGATGAAGGTTGACGAAAAGTGGATCGACGGAAGTAGCCCCTTCGGACTCCCGAAGACGCGTGTGGCGAAACAAACGGTCGGTAAGAAGAAGAAGAAAGAAAAGAAGGAAGGCGAAGAAGACGCTGCTGCCCCGGCTGCGGGAGGCAAGGGGGCGAAAGGCGCACCGGCCGCCAAGACGGCGGCTAAGGCTGCTCCGGCCGCCAAGGGCAAGAAATAGTTCGGTTCCGTCTCGTGAAGGATCACGCCCGCACCATTTGGTGCGGGCGTTCGTTTTGTGGTTGCGGTCGATTTGTTTCATTCTGCCAATCGCCGCCATGCGGCGAAGGCAACGGCTCATGCGTGATGCGACGAAACACCCCCGACAACAACCGACCGCGAAAGACCGGTTGCGGGCGTTTTCGGGAGCGCTGTTTCGAGCGCGCCTCCGCAGGCACTCGAAGCAATTTCTGACGGCCGCAGCGGATTGTCGGCAGACTCAATATGCCGTCTTGCAACGCTTGCTGGCGCTGAACGAGGGGAGTCATTTCAGTCAGGAGAACGGGCTGAAGTCGTCTCTCTCGCCCCACGAGTTCCGTGCGCGGTTGCCGATCTCCGACTTTGAATGCTTTCGGCCCTACATCGAACGGCTCAAGGCTGGCGATATGCAGGCGCTGCTCGGCCCCCAAAACAAGCTGTTGATGTTCACGCTCAGCAGCGGCACGACGTCGGACTCGAAGTTCATCCCGATCACCCAGCAGTTCTTGGATGACTATCGGCGCGGCTGGCAGATTTGGGGGATTCACAACTACGACACTCGGCCGGGGCTGAATCACAAAAACATTCTGCAAGTCGCCAGCGACTACAACCGCTATCGCACACCAGCCGGAACGCCATGCGGCAACATCAGCGGACTGGCGGCCGTGTCGCAACGGCGGATCGTGCGTTTCATGTACACGATCCCTTATGCCGTCTCGAAAATCGACAACCCACTGGCCAAGTACTACACGATCCTGCGATTGGGTTTGGCGGACGACAACATTGGCATGATCACGACCGCGAATCCCAGCACGTTGGTGCAGCTTTCGACGCTGGCCGATACGGAAAAAGAGTCGCTCATCCGCGACATTGCCGATGGCACGCTGTCGAGTCGGTTCGCGGTCAACGACGAAGTCCGACAACAGCTTCAACGACAACTGTCTTATCGCCAACCCAAGCGTGCTCAGGAACTCGAACGGCTGGCCAGCACGGCGGGGTCTTTGCGGTTGAGCGACGCATGGCCCAGACTCGAACAGCTTTCGATTTGGACGGGCGGCAGTTGCGCCGCGTATCTCACGGCCGTCCGGCAGCATTTTGGCGACGGCATTGCCATTCGCGATCACGGCCTTTCCGCCAGCGAAGGCCGGATGACCATCCCCTTTGTCGATGGGCAGTCCGATGGTGTGCTCGACGTTATGTCGCATTACTTCGAGTTCATTCCCGAAGCGGAACATGGCTTGGCCAATCCGACCGTGCTGGAAGCTCATGAGCTGACGGCCGACCGGAACTATTTCATTTTGCTGACGACTTCGTCGGGGCTGTACCGCTACGACATCTGCGACGTCGTTCGCTGCACCGGTTTCCTTGGGACGACGCCGATCCTGCGGTTTCTGCACAAGGGCGCGCACATCTCGAATCTGACCGGCGAGAAAGTTTCGGAATCGCAGGTCGTCGAGGCGGTGCGACACGCCTTGGACGCGATCCGCCATCGCGTTGGGTTCTTCACGCTGACACCGGTATGGGACGAGCCGCCGTACTATCAACTGTTGCTCGAAGCTCGCGACACGCCCGCTCCGCACATTGGCGAGCAACTCGCCAGCCGCATCGACACCAAGCTGCAAGAGTTGAACTGCGAGTATCACGAGAAGCGGACGACCGGGCGGCTCGCCCCCATGCGTTTGACTCGGCTGAGCGACGGTTCTTGGCGACGCTTTGCCGAACAGAAACAAGCCCGCCTCGGCGGCAGCGTCGAGCAATACAAGCATCCGTGCCTCATTCCAGACTTGGACGCGGTCGCCCGCGCGTTTGGCGATCAGCTTGAGAAACCCAGGCACGCGAACCTCGCCTAATCCGACTGCGTGTTTTCGTAGCCGCGTTTGGCAGTGGCGGAGCTCCCTTCACGCACAAGTTTGGCCAGCGTCAGTCTCGTGAACTTTGCGGGAATTCCTTGCGGCGTGATTGAAAAGCCGATGCGGACTCATATCGTGGTGCCTTCGTCGGAGGCCGTTCTGAGCTTCCGAGACTGCGGCCAATCGGCCAATGCCTTTCTGAGTGTACGCGGGCCAACGCCTAGGTCAGTCCCTTTCCCTTTCCCTTTCACCCGAGGAGACCGCCAATGTCCACCACACCCGATCGGACGCCCGGAACGTCCGAACTCGAACAACTCACCGCTCGGCTGGATGAGTTGCAACGCCGCACCGAGGGCCTCACCGCCGCTCTCGAACAATCCCGCTCCACGCGGCGGCTCATCATGCTGGCCTTTGTGTTCTTTGTGCTCGTCACCGGTTGGCGGTTCTATTCGCTCCGCGACCTGCTCCAGAGCAAAGAGTATCAAGACCGACTGCTGGCTGAAGTGCAAAAAGCGGTCGAGAGGAACCAAAGCGAATTTTCTCAGGAAGCTAAAAAACTGGTGGACGGTGCCACGCCCGTTATCTCCGCCGCGTTTACCGAGCAATCCAAAAAGGACATGCCCATCTTCATGGACATCTTCGACAACCAGCGTGCGCTGCTGCTCGAAAACTTGTCGAAGCGGATGTCGGAGAAAGTGATGAGCCATCACGACAAGCTCGTCCGCAGCCACGAAAAGCTGTTTGCCGAAGAGTTCCCGGCGATCCAGAACAAAGACCTGCGCGAACGGATGATGGGCAATACCAGTCTCGCGCTCG
This sequence comes from Planctomycetaceae bacterium, assembly GCA_046156195.1. Classification (GTDB taxonomy): domain Bacteria; phylum Planctomycetota; class Planctomycetia; order Planctomycetales; family Planctomycetaceae; genus SXKJ01. The sequence goes on from JBJXEX010000079.1 coordinate 5,106, forward strand.
ATCGCTTGGTGAAGAAGTACTATGTGGATGAGTTTCAAAAGGAATTCGTGTCGATGGAAAAGACCTGGGAAGATTTCCCGCCGGCAGACAAAGCCAAAAGCAACGAGCCACCACTGGAATCGCAACTGGTCGGCGAGCTGATGGACCTGCTGGCCATCAAGTTTTCGCGCAGCCGAACCGCAGCCGCCAACTGACACGTCCGCTCCGATTGTGGCACGACGCTCCGCGTCGTGAATCGCGACGCGGAGCGACACGCCACATTCCGGCGATTCCTTCCCAATTCACCTTTGTCCGAAAGGCTCTTTCCATGAGCACTCCCAATAAACCGGTTCCCGTTCCTGCCCCGACTTCAAACTCGGCGTTGGCCGACCGACTCAATCAACTGACTCAAAGCATTTCAAAACACGAATCCGCCATCAACCGCTCGACGCGCATCACGGGATCGATCGGCTTGATCGCTCTCTTACTGATGACCGGGTACTTCTACGTCGGCTATGTGCTGATCCGCGATACGCTGCAACCTGAAACGCTCGTGCCATACGGAGCCAGCATGTTGGAACGCAACCTCCCGGCCGCACGCCAAGCGCTGGTCAAACAGATCTCCGATTCCGCTCCCGCCTGGGCCGAAACTGTCAGCAGCAACGCGCAAAATGCGATCCCCGATCTTCGCGATAAGCTGGAAACTTATGTTCTGTCAGAGACTGACACGTTGCTCGTGCAAGCCGCCACCTTGACGGAAGACAAATTCCGCAAGGCACTCCACGAGAACCATGACCTCATTGAGAAGGGTTTCCAGGAACTCGCCAATGATGAAAAGCTCTCGGAAGAGTCGTTGAATGCGCTAGTCACGGCGCTCGAGCAACAACTGCAAGCCGATCTGCGCGAGCAATCCGCCACAGTGCTCGAAACGCTGCGGTTCCTCTCGGCACGAGTCAAACGGGTCTCGGCCGGACACGGCCTGGACGAGGAGGAACGCTGCGAGCGCCGCATCGCCATGCTCGCCCGTCGTCTCCAACTGATGGAGGCCGACCCACGGCCGATCACGATGCCCGAACTCAAGAAGCCCGAACCAGAGACAAAGTCCACCGACTCCGCCAAGCCCGTGGACAAAGCTGGCGACAAGCCCGCCGACAAGTCCACCGACTCCGCCAAGCCTGCCGACAAGCCCGCCGACAAGGAGTCCCCGAAAGAAGACAAGGACAAGCCGGACAGCAAAACCGGTGACGATGAGAAGTGACGGATCGTCACGACCGTTCGAGAAATCCTTGGACGGTCGTGTGCAAAATGAGCTTGTACTTCTGGCCCTATTTTTCGCCCTCCCTTTTCCGCCAGCTCTGTCTGGTTCTTGGAAAGGGCGGGCGGAAAATGAAGGGCGGAAAATAAAGTCCTGAAAATGGAACACCAGTTTGATCTCTATCGACGCCGCGCCGGACTGGTGCTCGCCCCGGTGTTGTTTGCGTTTGTTCTCTTGGCGAACTTTGAGAGTCTGGCCGACAAGCCGGCGGCGCAGCGGTTGGCGGCGGTGATGGCGGCGGTCGTCGTGCTGTGGGTCACGGAAGCGATCCCGATGGCGCTGACCGCGCTGCTCGGAGCGACCGCGTGCGTCGTCTTGCAGGTGGCTCCGAAGGAGAAAGTCTTCGCGCCGTTCGCCGATCAGTTGATGTTTCTCTTCATCGGCTCGTTCATGTTGGCGCGAGCCATTGAACTGCACGGCCTGGACCGGCGGCTGGCCCTGAGCGTGCTAACTCTGCGCGCCGTCGGCGGCAGTCCTTCGCGAGTGTTGTTCGCGTTCGGAGCGGTGACTGCGTTCCTCTCCGCCTGGATCAGCAACACGGCGACGACCGCGATGATGTTCGCCATCGGCCTGTCGATCCTGAAGGTGCTGCGCGACGACTCGCCATCAGCCCCTCTTCCAGCGGGAGCCGTTCCCAGTCGAGTTCCGCTCGACCCGCGTTACGCGACGGGCTTGATGCTGATGACCTCGTTCGCCGCGTCGATCGGCGGACTGGCAACGCCGATCGGGACGCCACCCAACGTGATTGGATTGAACTTCATTCGGAAGCTGGTCAGCTCCGGCGGTGGTGCGATCGAAGTCACGTTTTTCGAGTGGTGCCTGATCGGTGTGCCGATCGTGGTTCTGCTGTACCTGTTTCTTTTCGCGTATCTGAATTGGTTCTGCCCGGCGGGAGTCCACGAAATTGCCGGCGGACGTGAAGACCTAGAACGTCAACGGAGTCAGCTTGGCCCGTGGACTCAGGGTCAAATCAGCACGTTGATCGCGTTCGTGGTGATGGTGGTGTTGTGGGTGGCTCCCGGAGTCGTCGCGCTCGGCTGGGGGGAGACCAGCGTTGCGTACCAGTGGTGCAAGGCGAGTCTGCCGGAAGCGGTGCCGGCGTTGCTCGGCGCGGGGTTGCTGTTTCTATTGCCGGGCGAACGAGGTCGGCCCGCGTTGAAATGGTCGGAAGCGATGCAGATCGATTGGGGCGTCGTCCTGCTGTACGGCGGCGGCTTCGCGTTCGGCATGTTGGCTCAAAAGGAGCAGACGGGACTCGCGGACGTGATCGGACTCAACCTGATCGCATTGCTCCCGACGGCCGGGAGTTTGGGTTTCCTCATCACGGCGACGTTAGTGGCGACGCTGGTCTCGGAAGCGACCTCGAATACGGCGTCGGCCAACATTGTGGTGCCAGTCGTCATCACAATGGCTCAAGCCGCCAAGATTGATCCGCTCGAACCAGCGCTGGCCGCGACGTTCGGATGCAGCCTCGGTTTCATGCTTCCGGTGAGCACTCCGTGCAACGCGATCGTGTACGGCTCCGGCCTGGTGCCGCTGGGCCGCATGATCCGTTATGGATTGCTGCTGGACATCGCCGGAACGGTTGTGATCGTCGCGGTCGTGAGAACGCTGGGAGCACTCGTGCGGTGACGCGCAGCACGCCGCCCGCGTTCTGGCGAATGCGGCGACCTCTCGGATTCCATTCAGCCAAGCCCTCGGAGCCACTGCCATGCAACTGACATTTTTCGGAGCCGCCGGCGAAGTCACTGGGAGTCAGCATCTGCTCGAAACGGATCAGCGGCGGATTCTGTTCGACTGCGGATTCTTTCAAGGCCGTCGTGCCGAGGCCCGCGCGAAGAACGAACACTTTCATTGCGAACCGCGGAAGCTCGACGCGGTGATTCTTTCGCACGCACACATCGACCATTGCGGCAACCTGCCGGGACTCTTCAAGGCGGGCTTTCGTGGTCCGGTCTTCTGCACCCCTGCGACGGCGGACATCGCCGAGATCATGCTGCTGGACAGTGCCAAGATCGCGGCCGAGGACGCCAAGTATCTGCAAGGCCGATTGCGGCCGGGACATCCCTCGGTCGAGCCGTTGTATGTCGAGCGTGACGTCCACGAGCTGTGTCGGCGGTTCGAGACGATCCCTTATGGAACATGGCATGAACTCGCGGACGATGTCCGCCTGCGGTTTCACGAGGCGGGACATATCCTCGGTTCGGCGATCACCGAATTGGAAATCACCGATCGCGGTGAACTCAAACGGGTGGTCTTCACTGGCGATCTGGGACGACGCCATCTGCCGTTGCTGGGTGATCCGGTGCTGCTCGACAACGGCTGCGACGTGCTCATCACCGAATCGACTTACGGCAATCGCATCCATCAACCGGCCGAGAACCTCAAACTGGAACTGCTCCGCATCTTGAAGGAGGCGATGATCCTCGGCGGCAAGGTGGTGATTCCGGCGTTCAGTCTGGGCCGCACGCAGGTGCTGGTCTACTTCCTGAATGAGCTGTTCAACGAAGGCCGACTGCCGCACATCCCGATCTTTGTCGATAGCCCGCTGTCGCGCAAGCTGACTCAGGTGCATCGCGAGCATCAACATTCGCTGGATCGAGAGGCTCAAGAGCAGCACGAGTCCGATCCCGATTTGTTTGGCTTTCGCGGGCTGACTTACATCGCCAGTCCGCAGGAGAGCCGTGTACTCAACGATCGCCCAGGGCCGTTTCTGGTCATCGCCGCCAGCGGCATGTGTGAAAGCGGCCGAGTCGTGCATCACCTGCGGCACGCGATCGGCAGCGAGAAGAACACGATCGTCATCATCGGCTATCAGGCGGAGTACACGCTCGGCCGGCGATTGATCGAGCGTCAGCCGCGAGTCCGCATCTTCGACCGCGAGATTGATCTGCGAGCCAAAGTCGAGGTTCTCAATGGCCTCTCGGCTCACGCGGACGCGGAGGATTTCCAATGGTGGTTCGGCCATCTCGCGAAGCACGGCGGCATCGGCCAAGCCTTCATCGTGCATGGCGAAACCGAGTCGGCTCAAGCCGTCGCCGAGCTGCTGCACGATCAGTGCAACGAAGACCCCGTGATCCCGCAGTTCAAGCAGTCCTTCACGGTCTGAGCCGCGATCGTCAGGGCGTGTTGAAAAGTCGTTTAACCACCACGCCATCGGCGTGCGCGCGACGGTGGATTTTCTAAGGCAAGGAAACGGCACACGCCCGCCAAGAAATCAGGCTCTCCGCCATTCCTGTTGGGGGTTGTGGAATGAGTAAGGTGCCTTTGGAGTGAAGTTTCGCGGGCGAGCCAAGGTTGTTCGGTGTTGCCAGCATCACTCGCGAATAGAGCCCCGCTACCGTTTGCAGAGCAGAGAAACCGAAACTTCTGTGCGAGTGATGTCATGTCGGCTCCGGAATCATTACCTGTCCTCGTCGCAGACGATTCCTCGGCGGCGAAGTCCGAAGCCAGATCCGTCGGCCATCGCAGTCGGCACGTCAGCATGTTTTGGATCGCCGTCGCGATTTTGGTGTTGTCGTTCGCGTTGCGAGTTCGCGCGGATCAGCGGGTCGCGCTCATCGGATTGGGTGGCCTTCCCGCGCCGGAGCTGTGCGGATCGCGCAAGTGGTTCGGTATCGAGTGTCCCGGCTGCGGATTGACTCGCGGCTTCATTCGTCTGGCGAGCGGCGATTGGTCCGGCGCGATCGCGCTCAATCGAGTCGCTCCGCTGCTGGGCTTCGCGGTGCTGACGCAGATTCCGTATCGGCTGTCGATCCTGCTTGGCTGGCCGCCAGCGCGACGCTTCGCCGAATCCTCTTGGCCGAACGCCTGCGGCTGGGTGCTGACCATCGCCCTGATCGGCAACTGGGGGTTGAAGATGTTCGGAGTGTGATGCTGCGGGGACGTGAAACCATTGACGCGCAGGCGAGCGGGGCGGCGTCAGCCCCCCGGTTTTCAGCGGAAATCGTGACCACCGGGGACTGACGCCATCCCGCTCGCCAATGCTTTCAGCCTTATTTGCTGGCCGGAGCCACCAACCGCACATAGTCCACGCCAACCATAAAGCCCACGGCGTCGGTGTGCTTGCCGACGATTTCGAACGTGAGCTTGTGCAGTCCCTTCGTCAGCTTGCGAGGCTCGAAGTTCATCACGCCGGTGGTGATGACGTCCGGATTGTTGAAGCCGTCGATCGGACTGCCGAGAGTCTCGTCATCGATCCGCACTTGGACGATGCCGTAGTCGCGGGCCTTCGTCAGCACGAGTTCCAATGCAAACACGCCATCAGCCGCGATAGGCAATTCGAGATCCAGCCGTGCGCCTTTCTTGCCGCCGGTCCACCAGAGTTGATCGTCGCCGCTCCATTTGTCTTTCGAGAAGCCTCCCATCTTCTGCGGGGCGGCATTGCCAGCGGAGACCTTCAGAATCTTGAGCGACTCCCCTTCAAGAGCGTCGGGGACTTTGCCGCTCTTCGAGTCAATTGGTGACTTCGGCCCGCGCAGCGCGACCTGCGTGGGGCTTCCGAGATACGCAACGAGATCGCGCACTTCGCCCGGCGTCAGCGTGTTGAGTTGCCCTTCCGGCATGATCGACAGCTCGGACAGTTTTCGTTCTTCGATGTCCGCCTTTGCGACAACGATCGTGTCGTTGATCGTGCGGAGCGTGATCGCGCTGTCGGTTTCCTTTTGGATCAGCCCGCTGACCACTTGGCCGTTCTTGGTCTCGATGATCGTCGCGCGATAGTCCTTGCCGACGATCGCCGAGGGATCGAGCATGTTCTCCAGGATGTAATCGAGGTTCGCGCGGTTCGAGCCGGTGATGTCCGGGCCAACCTTTTGCCCCTCGCCGAACAACGTGTGGCATGACTGGCAGGTCTTCGAGAACAACCGCCGTCCGTTGCTCAAGTCGCCGTTTTTCACGCGAGCGGGTGTGAGATTCGTCTTATGCTTGGCGATCAGTTCTTGCTTGTCCTTCGCCGTTGCGCGGAACTCGCCCCAGACTGACTTGATTCGGGCCTGCAGTTTCTCGTCGTTGAACCGCAGCAGCGCTTGCACGTTGTAGGCGTGCAGATCGGTGCGTGGCAGTTTTTCTTTTTCGATCGCGTCGAGCAGCGCCGCCGCGTAGCTCGGTCGTGTGCAGAGCGTGTTGATCGCGTCTCGTTTTTCGGCCTCGTTGAGCTTCGCGTACTGAGCCAGCACGACGGCCGGAGTCTGTTCGTGGTCGTAGGCCGAGAGTGCTCGGATCGCCGCGCCGCGCAGCGCGGTGTCGGCGACCGCCGCTTGAAACGCCGGAGCCGCATCCTTGTCTCGGCCACGAACGAGGATATCGAGCGCTTGCTGTCGCTTGGATTGAGAAACCTTCGCGTCCGACAGCAACGCTCGCAGCCGAGGCAGAATGCGTTGATCGCCGAAGATCACGGCGATCTGATCCGCCTTGTCGCGGATCGCGGCGTCGTCATCTTTCGCGAAGAGGTCATAGGCTGCTTGCCATGCTGGAGGAGCAGTGAGATTCACTCGGCCTTCAAACGCTGCAAGCAGCTCGTCCAGGAAGAGGGTTTTCCTCGCTCGACTGGCGGACTCGATGTCTTTTGGCGCGTCCTCGACAGCAATTAGCCACTGAGAGCGTTTCACAAACGCCTCTAGGAAAACATTCAACGCATCCCCATCTAATGCCGCACGACGGATGAGAAATCGGGTGACTCGCGGGATGTGACAGACCTCCAATAATTGCATGGCTTCGCTTGGGGCTGCCGCGACCAATGGCTCAATTCCGTACCAATACATCAACGGCAGATTGTGATCTGCGCCGTCCTCCGCGTGAGACAATAAAGCAGTGGCAATCCCCCAACGCTTGCTGAGTGGCAACCGCTGCAACGCACTCGCCACATAAAGTCTCACAAGCGGTGACTTGTCCGTGGCGGCTGACCAACCCATCCAGTTGATGAATTGCTCCGCAACGTGCCCATTTTCGAACGCCAACTGTATTGCCCAACAACGTACATGCTCGTCCGCATGTTGTTGGAGGTCGAGTAGACGATAAGCGAAGCCTTCACTCCATTTCTCGTCGTTGCCCGCTGCAACAACCACATGCCACGTCCAAAGAAGACGCAGCAAGTCTCGGGTTTGTTGTGGTTTTTGCGGGAACGGAAATAGTGAAGTCCACAGGTAGTCGTATCCTTTCTCCGACAGACTCCCATTGGCGGCACGCTCCTGAATCAATCGTCGAGCCATCCGCACATGCCATTCGCTGGGCGAGAGTTGCAAGTCCACCAGTTCCGCGTCGCTGAGCTTGGCAAGATCGAGGTTCTGTGGCGCACGCGGCTCGCGTGCGTCTGTCTTGCTCTCTGCTTTCGTAGATGCCGAAGGCTCAGGCACGCGAGCCGCGTGCCCCACATATTTCACATTGTAAATCCGGCCGTTGGTGCGGTCCCAGATTTCCGAGTTCGTGCGGTGGCAGGCGTTTTTGTCGTACCAGTCGATGACGTACACGCTGCCGTCGGGGCCGGTCTTCAGGTTGATGCCTCGGAACCAGCGGTCGTTGGCAACCAAAAGATCCTTGCCGTGCTTGCCGACGTAGCCGGAGCCTTTGCGAACGAGCACGTCCTGATTCACGCGATTGCCGTGGATGTTCGACATGAAGAGCGTGTTGCGGTACTGCGGCGGGAAATTGTCGCCGAGATAAATCATTGCTCCGGCGTGAGCGTGCCCGCCGCCGGCCGAGAGCGTGTCGGTCGGAGCGTGCGGCTCGTGGCCCCACCAGGCGTGGTCGCGCAAGTTGCCGACGTAATGCTGGTGATCGGCGATCGTCTTGATGTCTTCAAAGAAGTATTGATCGAAGTGCTGACCTCCCTGCCGCTGATATTTTCCACCTTGAATGATGTGATACAGGTGCGGAATCACGCAGGCGGTGATGAAGGCGTGACCGTGCTCGTTGAAATCGACCCCCCACGGATTGCTGCTGCCGTGAGCGAAGACCTCGAACACATGCTTCGTCGGATGGTATCGCCACACGCCCGCGTTCAAGCCTTGCCGTTGCTCGGCCGGCGTGCCGGGCTTGCCGACTTTCGAGTGCGTGAAGACTCCGTGACATCCGTAGAGCCAACCGTCCGGTCCCCAGATGAAAGCGTTGAGCGTCTCATGCGTGTCCTGCCAGCCGAACCCGTCGAGAAGGACGGTCGCGCCGGCGGGGACGTCCTTTGGGAATTGGAGAGGGGGGGAGGGGGAGAGGGGGGGAGGGGGAGAGGCTGCATTTGTTGTCTTCTGTTTTTCTCCCCCTCTCCCTTTCTCCCCCTCTCCCCCTCTCGCTTCAGCATCCGGCACGTCATCCCCGTCGCGATCCGGGATGAACATCAAATACGGAGCCGCTCCAACCCACACGCCGCCGAAACCGAGTTCCAAGCCACTGACCAGATTCAAGCCTTCGATGAAGACCTTGCGAGTCTCGTGATACCCGTCGCCATCTTTGTCTTCGAGAATGACGATCTTGTCTTTCCCTTCCCCTTCCTTTGCTCGATTCGGATAGGTGTAGGCTTCGGCCACCCAAATTCGCCCGCGCGAATCAAACGTGAATGCGACCGGCTGATGCACCAGCGGCTCGCCCGCAACCAGCGAGGCCTTGAACCCCGGCGGAACAGTCATTTGCTTCGCGGCTTCCTGCGGAGAGAGTCCGTCCGCCATCGCCACCGGCTTCTTCTTCAATGGCTGCGCTTCGAGCCACTCTTCTTTGGAAACTTTCTTCGCTCGATGCCGCAAGACGTGAGCACCGACCATTCCGCCAGCGATGATGTCCGGCAGCTTGTCCCCATCAACATCTGCGATGTTGAGCTGCCGGCCAATGCCCGATTCGCCGTCGGCGAGATAGGGAATCCAATCGACGGTTGAAGATTGCTCCTTGTCTCCCCCTCTCCCTCTCTCCCCCTCTCCCCCTCGCGACAACTTGAACCAATACACGACCGCCCCCGCATCCCACATCGGCGACTGACGGTGATGCGACCAATACGTCTTGCCGGTGACGATGTCCTTCAGGCCGTCACCATCCATGTCGTGCAGCTCGACCGCGTGAGGTTCGGTGAAGAGCACGCCATAAGCATTGTCCTCCGCCTTGTCCCCCATGATGAGGTGCTTCTTGAACGTGATCTTGTCGCCATCTTTCACCTGCTCGTACCACGCCAACCCAAACGTGTGAGCGGCTAAGCTGGTGATGACATCGTTGTCACCATCGCCATCGACGTCGTAGGCGAACATGTCCGCTCCGCCCGGTCCGGCGAATTGGTATTTGTGAAACGTCCAGAGCGGATCGCCGTCGAGCGATTTCGGTTGCTCGTACCAGCCACCTTTCCAGATCACGTCGGCACGGCCATCGCCGTTCACATCGCCGACACCGAGGCCATGCCCAAACGGAAACTCGCCGACTTGTTCCGAGATGATGTGCCACGTCCACAGTTCCGTCGGCTTCTTCACGTCGAACGTCAGGTAGCCGAACTTGCCGTTGTGATTGCAGACCAATTCCGGCTGCTTGTCGTCGACGAGATTCACGAACTGAGGCGACTCATTGCCGATGCCGTCATGGACCTTCTGCGTCTGCCAGTGATTCGCTTCCTCAAGCACCTTGCCTTCGCCCGGATTGATGGAGAGCACTGCGGCTGATCCAGGCAGTCCAACGCTGACGAGATCGTTCCAGCCATCGCCGGTGAAGTCATAGACCCAAGTAAAAAAGTTGGTCGAGTAGCCGTCTCGATTCTGCGGCTTCGGAGCAAAGATCTCGCGACGCACTTTGAACTCCGGCCCTTGCCACCAATACGGCCCATGAATGGCATCAAGCTTTCCGTCCCGATTAATGTCCCCAAAGTTCGCCCCTTCGGAGAAATAGGTGTCGGTGAGCTGCTGCCGCTCGAACGAATGCAGGACGTAGTCCTGAGCATTGATCGCCTCGATCGAAACGGCAAAACCAAACAGCGTCAGGCAGAGAGAAAACCACTTCACGGTGAGGCTCCTGTCAGCGAAGGACGAACGGCAATCGGAGGAACATTCTGCGACTCATGGCCTGTGATTCCAAGCGAGCCTCATCAATACGGCACAACGGGGCAGACGGCCTGAACCCCACCGAGCTTGTCTCATTGGTCTCTACACAACTCGACCTCAATGAGGATCTCCTTGCCATTCGACGCACAGTATTGCCTCTGCGGTCATCCAATCTCTGCGGTGATTCAGTCTTCAAACTCTTACACCGCAGTCGCCGATGTCCTGCGGCCACTGGTAAGGATGAAAATCGTATAACGGCAAGC
>JBJXEX010000080.1:0-4058 GCA_046156195.1 Planctomycetaceae bacterium
TGGTATCGCTTCGCTCAACCACCGGCTAATGGCTGCAAACCCTCCGGGTTAAAGACCGGTCACTCAAAAACTGCTGCGCCGCAAGGCTTTGCACGTTGCTCGATCAAAATCCTTAACGGCGTTGCCCCAAGGGGGCGTGACTCGACAGCCCAGGGCGCTAGCCCTGGGGTCGGGGCATCACGACTAATTCTAAGCCCCAAAGGGGCGCGACTCGTTTGACGTTCGTGCGAGTCACGCCCCTTCAGGGCTCGCGAAACGCACTCGAATGACGTCCCCAGGGCTATCGCCCTGGGCTTTCGAGTCACGACCCTTCGGGCCTAATGCGAAACAATTCACGCCCGATCGCTTTCCCATGTTTGCCCTCGTCAACTCCATGTTTGCCCTGATCTCCGGGGTCAGGGGTCGGGTGTTCAAAATTCAAAATTGCCTCGGCAATTTTGAATTTTGAACACCCGACCCCGAATTCTATGTCCGCCGCGGCGGATCATCGCTCCGCGTGATGAGCCGGATCGCCAAACCGCGTCGGTGAAGCGTTCGGCTCGTCACGCGGAGCGGTGACGGCTACGTATCAAGTCGCCATCTCCGCGACGGTCGCCAGGATTTGTTGCAATTGATCTAAACGTGCGGGCTTGACCAAGTGGTGATTGAAGCCCGCTTCAAAGGAAGTCTGCCGGTCGGAGTCCTGACCATATCCCGTCAACGCGACCAACATGACGTCTTTAAGAAGTGGTTGTTGCCGAATCCGTTTCGCGACCTCGTAGCCGGTCAGGCCGGGCAAGCCGATGTCCAACAAGACCACGTCCGGTCGGTAGTCGATGGCCGTCTGCACGGCGGACGGCCCGTCGATCGCCGTTCTCACATCATGCCCCGACGCGCGCAGCAGCATCGAGAAACTCAGCACCGTGTCTTCGTTGTCATCGACCACCAGCACTCGCAACTGGCGGGCGGCCGGTGGGCCGATTTCCTTGGCCGGCAATGCCGACTGCGGAGTGTCCGCCAGCACCGGCAGTCGCACGATGAACTCACTCCCCTGTCCCAAAACGCTGGAAGCCGTGACCGTGCCTCCGTGCAAGTCCGTCAGCCGATGCACCAAAGCCAGTCCGATCCCCAGCCCTCCTTGTGAGCGATCCAACGATCGTTCCGCTTGAGTGAACAGATCGAAGATGCACGGAAGCAGTTCCGCAGTGATGCCGACGCCTGTGTCGCGAACTCGGATGACGCACTCCCCCGTAGCCACGTTTTCCTTCGTAGCCACGTTCGCCAGAACGTGGGGTTCTTGGTCGCTTGCCCACATTCTGGCGAACGTGGCTACGGGGGCGACCTCTTCTTGTGCGACGGTCAGCCAGATGTGCCCCCCTTCCTCGGTGTATTTGGCGGCATTGGTGAGCAGGTTCACGACCACCTGTTCCAGGCGGGCGGCGTCGGCGTGCAGCCAGATTGGTTCGGGCGGCAGCGTTACCGTGAGTTCATGCCGGCGCTGTTCGATCTGCGGGCGAGCGGTCTCCACCGCAACTTCCACGATGCCGCTCACGGCGACCAGTTCTCGGCGTAGCTGAACTCGACCGGTGGTGATGCGCGAGACTTCCAGCAGGTCACCCACGAGATGTTGGAGTTGTCCCAGTTGCCGTTCGATGATGCCGCGGGCTTGTTTCTGGATCAGGTTCTCGCTGCCTTGCTGGAGACCCAGCAGTTGCACCGCGTTGGAGATCGGCGCGAGCGGGCTGCGCAGCTCATGACTGAGCATCGCCAGAAACTCGTCCTTGCGGCGGTGCAGATCGGACAGCTTGGCCTTCTGCTCCCGCATCTGCATTTCCAAGCGGTTGCGTTCGGTGACATCGCGAGCGGCGGCGAAGACTCCTTGCAGCTTGCGGTCACGGTCGTGGAAGGTGGTCGCGTTGTAGGAGACCACGGTTTCCTGGCCGTCCCTGCCGCGCGCGGTCAGTTCGTAGTCGGTGACTTTGCCTTCGGCCAGCACCAGCTTGATGCCCGCCTCAGCTCGATCTGGATTGGTGAAGTAGTCCTTGAACGGCGCGCCAATCAGTTCGTCGCGCGTGCATCCGGTGAGCGCCTCCATCTGCTTATTCACGTCGGAGATGATGCCCCGCGGATCGGTGGTCATCAGCGCGTCGATGTTCGATTCAATCAAAGAGCGTGTGTAGAACTGCTGGTCACGCACGCGCTGGTCGAGCAGCATTCGCTCGGCTTCCACCTGCTGCCGCGCAGTGTTGTCGGTGCCGATCAGCAGATAGCCGATGATGCCCCCTAAAGCGTCACGCAGCGCCGTGACCGACACGATGGCCGGGAAGCGGCTCCCATCCTTGCGGATGTAGGTCAGCTCGTAGATATCCTCGATCCCGCGCGACGCTTTGAAAACCAGAGCCGCGAAGCCGGGCGTGATCGTGGTGGACAGCTCGACGCTCAACGCCTTGGCACGCGCGATGACTTCCTGCGGATCGGAAATGTCGGCCGGCGTGATCTTGTTCATGACTTCGGCGGCCGTGTAGCCCAGCATCCGCTCGGCACCGACGTTGAAGATCTGAATGACTCCCTTCTCGTCCGTGGCGATGCTCGAAAAGTTGGCGCTGTTGAAGATCGCGTTCTGCAACGCTCCGGCTTCACGCAACGCCTCTTCCGCCTGCTTGCGCGCGGTGTTGTCAGTGCCGATCAACAGATAGCCGATGATCGCATCCTCCGCGTTGCGCAGCGCCGTGACCGAGACGACTGCGGGAAAACGGCTGCCGTCCTTGCGGATGTAAGTCAGCTCGTAGATGTCCTCGATCCCGCGTGCGGCCTTGAAGACCAGCGCCTCGAAGCCCGGCGTGATCGGGGTGGCGAGTTCCAGGCTCAACGCGGCCGCCCGTGCGATCAACTCCTGCGGATCGGAGATGTCGGCGGGCGTGATCTTGTTCCTGACGTCGGCGGCAACGTAGCCCAGCATCCGCTCGGCACCGACGTTGAAGATCTGAATGACCCCCTTCTCGTCGGTGGCGATGCTCGAAAAGTTGGCGCTGTTGAAGATCGCGTTCTGCAAGGCACCCGCCTTGAGCAACGCCTCTTCCGCCTGCATGACGGAGGGTTTGATCGTGCGTCGCTTTTTCGGTTCATTCATGGCATGAATTCTCTGTTGGTTGTGGTTGCTGTGGTGAGCCGGAGGGCGTTAGCCCCCGGACGTGTCCGCGCTGTCGTTAGCTCTCTGGAAGGTGCCGAGCCGTCCGGGGCTAACGCCCTCCGGCTCGCCTGCATCACTTTTCATGTCAGAACTGTTGGCTCGCCAATCGACGGCGCGAGCGCCTTGCGGCCGAGTTCAGATCTGTTCAGGACAAACAACGCAGGGATGAATCGAGAGGAATTTTGGAAAAGGTACATCCTTGCGAGAACGACCCGTCGTGGCCGGTTTGATGACCGCCATCGAAACGTGAATGCGATGCGGGGAATCGTGCTCCGAGTACCCGCATCGCCTGAACGAAGTCCGCCAGGTTTCCTCGCCGGCCGTGGACGGTGCGTGGCCGTGACCGCGAAATGGTTCCAGCGTTTTCGACGTAGCTCATAAAGCCTCCCTGCAAAAGAAAACGGCGCGACCTCGCGCTCTTCTCTGTTCTCACTCATGACTGTCACCGCACGCCTCGACGAGGCAAAGAAAAAGCCGACGTGGCCAAACGCCCTGAGGGCTTCGACCACGTCGGCTTACTCTTCAACCAGCCCCCCGGCATGGCCGGGTTGCCTTTTATTGAGTCATCCGAACTCGAATTCAGTAACGCCTCGGAACCGATTTCCAAACTCACACAGGCTCCGTGCGGCAGGGATCATACCGAGCAAAGCGCGATTAGTAAGAGGCCATTTGGAAAGTCCTCAATCAAGCGATGTTTGCAGCCCCCACCGAGCTTGCTTCATTGGTCTCTACACAACTCGATCTCAATGAGGATCTCCTTTTCATTCGACGCACAGTATTGCCTCTGCGGTCATCCAATCTCTGCGGTGATTCAGTCTTCAAACTCTTACACCGCAGTCGCCGATGTCCTGCGGCCACTGGTAAGGATGAAAATCGTATAACGGCAAGC
>JBJXEX010000089.1:0-30057 GCA_046156195.1 Planctomycetaceae bacterium
CCCGCGTTCTGGCGAACGCGGCTACAAAGTCCGCAGTCGTGTTAGAAGCAAGTTCGCGCAGCAGTCCGACGAGGCAGGCCGCAAACAACATCAGCGGCGCGAGACCGAAATACAAATGCGCCTCGGCCGAGTTTGTTCGCGAGTGTCCCAGTGGCGGACTCTCGGCGAACGCCGCTTCGCGGTCGGTCAGCGGCGAGTACCAGTGGCTCGGCCGAAATGCTTGGGTCCAATACCAAGGGGGGATCGCTCCGAAGTCGAGTTCATGTTCTTTGCCGACCGTCGCACGCTGACTGAGCTGTTTGAGTTCGTAGGTCGGCGCGAGTTGCACGGCCGCAAGTCCGAGTCCGCACAGCATCGCGCCGTAGGCGACGGCGGTCGTTCGGAAAAAAGGGAATAACGGCTTTCGGCTGTCGGCGATCGGCTGTCGGCCGTCCGTGTCCGGCCGATCGCCGATCGCCGACAGCCGATGGCCGTTATCCTTTTTCCAAAACGCTCGCGCGGGCACATAAACCGCCAGCAACAGCAGCGTGAACCACGCGATCTGAAAGTGTCCCGCGAGCAATTGCACCGCCAGCACGCCGCTCAAGCCGATCGCATATCGCCAGCGGCGAGAGGCCAGAAACGATTCCGCGCACCACAGAGCCGCCGGCAACCAGGTGCCGCCGATGATCGCCCACTCGACGCATGTCCGAGACGGGAACCAGCCGTAAACGTAAACCAGCGCCGTCAGCCACGACGGTAGCAGGCTCAAGCCCAATCGTCGCGCGGCGAATGTTGCGAACACGAACGCCGCGATGTAGTGCTGCAGAAAGCTGACATGAAACGCCGAGTGTGCATCGAGCCACGAATACAGCAGCAGGTTCGGCGGATAGAAGATTCCCGTCTGGCTCTCGGCTAACAACGGATATCCGAACCCCGCGTGAGCATTCCACAGCGGCAGTTCGCCGGCGTGCAGGGCCTCGGCATAGATGACCTTCTGCGGAAAGAAATACGAATAGATGTCGCCGCCGACGAAACCCGCTCCGCACCAGATCGGCATCCAAAAGACGAGCGTCAGGCCAACGGCCAGTCCGATCGTTGCCAACCCGCTGAGCCAGACGCGACGTGTTTCCATGTTGGTGGATTTTCGCTGTGGGATCGTGGAGCCGCGCCCGTCAGGAAGCGGGGTCTTTCCTCGGACTTGTCCGCTCCCTCACGGTCGCGGCTCCAAATCGTCTCAGACACTCGGCTACGCGCGTCGCGCCAATCCCTTTTCATAGAGCGCGACATACTCACGGGCCGAGCGGTTCCAACTCCAATCGCGAGTCATGCCAGCTCGTTGCAGACGACGCCAGACCGGTTGATCGGCGAACAGCTTCAACGCCCAATCGAGCTGTTGCCAGAACTGATCCGGGTTGTGGTCGCGAAAGACGAAGCCGGTGGCCGTGCCGTCGATCAGTGTTTCGTTTGTGGCTCCCACGACCGAATCGGCCAACCCACCCGTCGCGCGGACGATCGGTGGAGTGCCATAGGCCATCGAATACATCTGGTTCAATCCACACGGCTCGAACTTGCTGGGCATCAGGAACATGTCCGAGCCAGCTTCAATCAAATGCGATAACGCTTCGTCGTAGCCGATGATCGCGCGGATTTTTTGCGGATACTCCGACAACAAATGTCGGCAGAGGTCTTCGTACTCCGGCTGCCCGTTTCCCAAGATGACGACTTGCACGTCTCGTTCGAGCAATCGACTGGCACATGCGCCGACCAAATCGACACCCTTCTGCCACGTCAGCCGCGAGATCATGCTCAGGATCGGCACGTCGCCGCGCACAGGCAAATTCAACAGTTCTTGCAAAGTCCGTTTGCACATTGCCTTGCCGGTTCCCAAGGAATCGAAGTCATACTGCGCGGGGAGATGCGGATCGGTGGTCGGGCTCCATTCGTGCGGGTCGATGCCGTTGAGGATACCGGTCAGATCGGCGGCTCGGTCGCGTAGCACGCCATCCAGGCCGTGACCGAAGTCGGGAGTTTGAATCTCGCGCGAGTACGTCGGGCTGACGGTCGAAAGTTGATCGGCGAAGGTAATCCCCGCCTTCAGCAGATTCACGCGGCCCCACTGTTCCAGACGAGTCCAGGTGTAATACTCCCAGCCCAGTCCGGTCAGAGGCATCGTTTCCGGCGGGTAGGCTCCTTGAAACGTCATGTTGTGCAGTGTGAAGATGGCCGCCGTGCGTCGCAGGTCGGGAACCCAATCGCGGAACTGAGCCTCCAGCAGCGGCATCACCAATCCGGTTTGCCAATCGTGAGCGTGAATAACGTCGGGCTTGAGTTGCAGTCGCGCCACCGCTTCCAGAGAGACTCGGCAGAACGCGGTGAATCGTTCGGCGTTGTCGGGGTAATCGGCCTTCGTGATTGGATCCTGATACAGGCCGTCGCGATCGAAGAATTCGGGAAGATCGACGAACACAACGCGAACCGAGCTACCCGGCATTCGGCCCTGCTTGAGCTGAGTCCACACCTGCCGCTCGCCCAGTTTGAAATCGAACCATTCGCCGACCGGCTGCACATCAACGCCGTTCTTGGCGACGAACCGCGAGTACAACGGCAGGATCAACGTCACCTCGTGTCCCAGTTCCGCGAGTGCTTTGCTCAGCGCGCCGGCCACGTCGGCTAAGCCTCCCGTCTTCGCGAAGGGGACCGCTTCCGAACTGATTTGGACAATCCGCATGATGAACTCCACAGGGTTTGGAAACGCGACAACGAATTCATTCGTTTCATTCCTCTGACCAGATTCCTTTGATCGGAATCCTTAGACACAGGTTCGCCCCAGGAATCAAAGGAATCTGGTCAGAGGAATGAAGGCGACTTGAGAAATTGACAAATCAATGCGGAGCCGAGTTCAAAGCGAGCAACTTCAAAGCGGACGCTTCTTGTTACTTTCGGTGCAGCTTCGCCGCGCTACACGCTTGCCTTCAACTTCGCTCGTCGAGCGGGAGTCACCGGCGCGGCCCCGCCGCGGATGAGGTCGATCAGGTCGTCGGTCGAGAGCTTCGCGGCTTGGTCGCTCCCTTCGAGGATCCCGGCGACGAGTTCTCGTTTGCGTTCGTGCATGGCCAGGATTTTTTCTTCGATCGTCTCCTTCGTGACCAAGCGATACACGGTCACGGGGCGAGTCTGTCCGATGCGATGTGCTCGGTCGGTCGCTTGATCTTCGACGGCCGGATTCCACCACGGATCGAGATGAATGACATAATCGGCCGCCGTCAGATTCAATCCCGTGCCGCCGGCTTTCAGCGAGATCAGGAACAAATCTCCCTCACCGTTCTGGAAGGCATCGACCGCTTGCTGCCGCTGCTTCGGCGGGGTCGAGCCGTCGAGGTATTGATAGGTGATGCCGCGCTCATCGAGCGCCTTGCGGACCAGATCGAGATGCGTTGTGAATTGGCTGAAGACCAACGCTCGATGTTGTTCTTCGCGCAATTCATCGACGAGTTCCAGCAGCGCGTCGAGCTTGGCAGAACTCTTCTTCCACCTCTTATCTTGCAGCGCCGGGTGACAGGCGAGCTGCCGCAGCTTCATCAGCCCGGCCAAGACTTGGAACCGCTGGTCCTTGCCCGCGTCGTCGTCGAGGCCAGCCAACTGCGCGAGGATTTTCAATCGCGCGTCTTCGTAGCGTTTGCGTTCCGGTTCGGAGAGTTCGACATCAATTTCGATCTCGGTGCGCGGCGGGAGTTCCTTGAGCACCTCGTCTTTCGTGCGTCGCAGAATGAATGGCCGGACCAAGCGTGACAGAGCGGCGCGGCGTTCGGGGTCTTTGTGCTTTTCGATCGGCGTGCCGAACTTATCGCGGAAGCGTTCCCAGCTTCCGAACAGGCCGGGGTTGATGACTCGGAACAAACTCCACAATTCGCCGATGTGATTTTCGATCGGCGTGCCGGTCAGAGCGATCCGCCACTTGGCCTTGAGATCGCGCACCGCGCGAGCCGTCTTCGTTGTGGCATTCTTGACCGCTTGAGCCTCGTCGAGCACCAGAGTGCCCCATTCGATCTGCTCGAACTTCTCGAAGTCCCGCTGCAAGAGTCCGTAACTGACGACGACCAAATCGCCGCCCCCCACCGACTGCAACAGCTCATCGCGATTGCTGTCGCGATAGGCCAACGCGTTGATCGACGGCGCGAATCGAGCGGTCTCACGCATCCAGTTGAAACCGACCGACGTCGGAGCCACAACCAGCGTCGGCCCCTCTTCCATTCGCTCGATCAACAGCGCGAGTGCCTGTACGGTTTTGCCGAGTCCCATGTCATCGGCGAGACACGCGCCGGCTCCCCAAGTCGAGAGCCGCTTGAGCCAACGAAAACCTTCGACTTGATAATCGCGCAGGTCGGCCGTCATCGAGATCGGGGGATCGGGCGTGATGTCGCGAGCGTCGTCCATCCGTTTCAAGACATCGCGCCACGCCTGACAGGCTTTGAGATTGATCTGTGCATCGAACAGATCGTTGAGCACCGGAGCGGCCGTGAAATCGACTTCCAATTTGCCGTGCGACTGATGCGAGACATCCTGCAATCCGCGCAGCCGCTTTTGAAATTCCTGACTGATCCGCGCCCACAGCCCGCCTCCCAGAGCGATGTATTTCCGCCCCGCCTTCATCGCCGACAACAGATCGAGCAACGGAATCTGATGCCCATCGACCTCGATCGTCCCTTGAATGCCGAACCAATCGTTGTGGTCTTCGATCTCGATTCGCAGTGCGGAGGGGGTGATCTCGCTCGTCACGCGCATCTTGGCTCCCTTGGGCCAGAGCACCACGAGATCGTCCGACTCAGAGTTGTCCGCAAGCCCGCCAAGATTGTCAGAAGACGACGGGGTCGGGAGACCCGCGCCGAGCGCGTGGGGGGTAGCCTCGTTCGCCGGAACGAGGGCAGTCGTCTCGTTCGCTAGAACGAGGGCTTCCGGCTGATCGGACGGAGACGCTGGCAAACCCTCCGACGTTCTGGCGACTTCATGGGCCGCGAGCGCGGCAACCGCTCGTTGACTCCGCTCATCTTGCCGATCCTTCAGTTGTCCGAGGAACTCCAGCGTCTCGTCGTCGGTCGCGATTCGCCAATCCCAATCGGTAACTTGATGAAAGCGATCCAATTGCAACTCAGCGGCGATGGACGTGGCTTGACGGTGCTCGGTGTGCGGATCGCGAATCAGTTTGCGGTAGCCCTCTTTCGAGACGAGGTACTGACTGAGTTTCTGATCTCCGGGGAACGCGAGCGGTGCCTCGTCGTCCGGTTCCGGTCGGACGCGTACTCGCACGAACAGCCCCGCGGCCGGTCCCGGAATCAACTCGATGTAAGTCCGCCGATCCGCCTCGACTTCACCGAGCTGAAACTCGGCAGGCAATTGGACTCGCGTGAACTCGCCGAGCTTGGCCAAGCGATTGACGATCGGAGCCGCGTCCGCGCGGGGAACTTCCAGTCGCGACTCGTGCAGTTCTTCGGCGAGTTCGCAGATGGCTTGATCGGCGAGCGGCACCAACCAAAGCTGATGATCGGTGGCGAAGATCACCCCGTGAGAACGGTCGTTCAAAAACCGCGCGGTGGGAGGGATCGGCTCGTCCCCGACGAGTACCGCCAAGCGAAGGCCGGTCTCGTTGAGGTCCACTCCGAAACCGATTTCGCCGGTCGTCACCTCAATGGGCTGTTCGTGATCTCTGGCGAACGCCACGTTGCTCGCACCCACCAGTGCCATCAACAAATTCCAAGACTTTGGACCCTCGGCCAAAGCGCGGTAATAGGAATAGCTGGAGTAAGGATTCGCGTCATTCCAGCCGAGGGAGTCGGCCGCGACCTTCAACACCGCCTTCTCATGCGGTGAGCGGAACAGGCCTTGGCGTTCCCGCACGAGCGGCCACGAGAGCAGCTTCCCCTTGGACCAATTGCCGCTCTTGAGCGTCGTCTGCTCGTGGACCTGCACTTCCGGTCCCCGGCCATTTTGCAACGCGGGCCACTGCAATCGAAATGCGACCCGCGTCGGCTTCTCGTCCTCGTCGATGTCGACTTTGATCTCCGCGGCCTTCCGCGTGATTTCGCGCTGCAAGATGTCATCCATCGTGCTGACCAAGCTGTCGACCGGCGACGGATCGCATCCCCGCAGGATCAACTCGATTTCCGGGGTCATCGGGTTGATCAGTAGCGCCCGCAGTCGACTCGTTGCCATCAGAGTGTGACGACACGTCACGCTCTCCAAACCCGGCGAACAACTGCACGTCCCCGTCAACTTAACCGCGCCGCCCTTCGGTTTGGGAAACCGAATTTCGACGGTCGCCTTGTTTTGCAACTTGTCCGTCAGCACGACCCGCAGGCTGCGAGTCTCTTCGGTCCAAGTCACGGGTGAGCGAAGCGATTCGCTCGAATAGGCGAAGGCGTAAGCCTGATTGACCAGCGGCCGGGGATGCCGATCACCAAAACTCTGAATGGCTCTTCGATACAAATCCAACGTCTGCTGCCGCTGCTTCGTGCTTGAATTCATTTCGTGCGACTCCGGCTTCGTGCCTGTGAATTGTCTTGCGATCCCGCGTGCGGCGGTGAATCAACTCAGCTCCCCACGCAAGCGGCCAATCGGGGTGGGCATGGTACTTGGAATCGGCGATTCAACAACTGCTGTCGCCAATGCCCTGCGAACTTTGGTCGGGATGAAATTCGTTGAACGGCAAGCCGAAGGCGTAGAGTCGTTGTCCAAATCATGCGCGTTTCTTGAGCGTGCCGCAGTGAATTTTGTGTGCGAGTGAGATGTCATCTCGGCAGCGTTTGTGCTCCATGTTTCGCCCTTCATTTTTCGCCAGCCGTTCGGGCCGAATCAGAGGAGCTGGCAAAAATGGAGGGCAGAAAATGACCCATTGCGGCGGACCATTGGAAACCTCACTAAAAAAACAGACACAGTTCCAACCAGCCAGTCGAAACCCAGGAGAACCAATTTCTTAGCTTCTTGGATTGCGAGCGAAGCCCGCATTCTGCGGTTGCGGCCAACACGGACGCCTCCGGCTTGCCGTTCAACGATCTTCGGAGTCCGAAATCTGTCATCAGCGCGACGATTTCTAGTGACCTACATGGGAAACGGCAGCAATTTGACCGGCTCATCTTCCGGCTCATCTTTCGAGTCACCATCCAGATCGTCAGCACGCATCGCGTCGGCCTCTTCCTCGTCCACTCCCACGAGGCCGACCAGGAACTCGAGTGGTTCTTCGCCCCACAACTCGGCAACCACGACGATCGCGGCATAACTTTGAAAGAACATCACCAGCGAATCGTTCATCGGTGTTGAGGACCAACTGGTCCAGCGGATTCGATCGGAGCTTGCGACCGTCGTCGTCACATTCGGGAACAGCGGCTGAGCCACCAGTTCCGCTGGCGGAATATCGAGCGACGAGAAATCGACTCCGGGCGCGAACTCCTTGGCGTTGACGCTCCACATGTCCGCCAGCCACGGCAGCAGACTCATCGCAAGACGCACGGTGCCGCGCGGATCGCTCCACGTCAGACCGCTGAATGACTTCGGAATCTCGACGCCGGTCGTCTTCGCGACATCTCCCTCCCAGCGCGGCAAACGGCCTTTGGCTCGGAGCACCGTCGCTTCCACCGTCTGCGGTTGCAGGCCCAGAATCAACCAACCGTCACACAGCGCGACACACGGCTTGATGGCCGAAGTCCGGCTCGCGAACACATAGAACGGGCAACCGTGCCGTGTACTCGCCGTGTGAGAAAACTCAACTCCCTGTTGTTGAATCAGCTCAAACAACCGATCCAGCGTCTTCTGCAACGCCGGACCATCCTTGACCGAGATCGCCACGTTGAATCGTCCGAGGCTCAGCAACTCTTGATCGGTATCGCTCCAAGAGCAGACCACACTCCCCAGCGAGGCGAACAACTCGCGCCGTAACTCGGTGGCGTTCTCGTTCTCAAACTTGGAGCCAATCTGGTGCATGGCCGCGTTCAATTCGTCGGGCAGCATCGCGGCGAATCCCGCGAGGATCTTGGCCGACTGATCCCAGGTCTGAACCGCATCGAATGACTGAATCGAAAAGGATCGCACCGACACGGGCAACGGCGGCAGACGATCCAGTGAAACAGTCGGTTGGTCATACAACGCCAAGAGTCCCTGACGAGGCTGCGGCGTGACGACATCCAACACATCCACCAGATGCCGACCGTGATATCCCCAGCGCCACGCGAGGGACTCAATCTCGTCCACGCCCAAGAGCTTCAAGAGCTTCGCCACCGTGACCGTCTCCGCCGGCAGCCCAAGTCCGATGACCGGCTCCGATCCGTAACGCTTCAAGAGCCGCACGACATCGCACCAGACATGCGAAGTTTCCACGATCGGTTGTTCGAGCTCCGGCCAAGCTCGCTGCCAACTCCGAGAAACGATGAGCGATTCCTCCACGTTGGTCATCTTGTCGATCACCACTTCGATGTTCTGCCGGCCGGAGTAAACCAACAGGTCTTCCCCTTCTTGCCAAAAGGCCACGACCACTTTGGCGTGGCCGTCACGACAATGCAGACGAGAGATCGTGCGGCCTTTGTATTCGAGCTTGTCGAAACCCGTGATCGGTGCCAGAACCGCCGTGACGGTTTCCGTGGACTCGTCTTCACCCAAGTTGTCTGCAATCTCTTTAGCCTTGGCGGGCTTCAATAACTTCTCGTCCGCCTCATCGGAATCGTCATCCGGTTTTTCGTGGTTGGTTTTTTCGTCGTCGCTCTTTTCACGCTTTGGCTTCGCGTCCGCATCGTCGTTAGCGAACGCCGCTTCTTTCTTGGCGAGCGATGTCGCGGCCGCAGCCTCCGCCCAAGCCGCGATGCGATCGAGGTCTGCTCCCGCCCCGGGAACAACCATGAGCTGATACGGCCGAGAACCGCGATTATCCTCCGGGAAGCAGGCCGCCAACGTGAAACCGCGTTGATAGAGAAAGCCGTAGACATCGACGACTTGCGGAAGTGTCAGCCCCGCGCTGCTTTCGATCGACAGCTCACTGGTGATGATCTTCCACGGCAGAGCGGCTGCCAACTTCTTGAACGCGGGGACCAAGCCCGATTGGAAATACGCCTCGAAGGCGGCCGTCTTCTCAAACGCCTCGCGCTGCGCCTCGCTGCCGCTGTAGTGCCAGACGAACGCGGTCTCTTTCGGAAGACGCTTGGCCCATTCGGCATCCGCGCCGCTAGCGAATCCCGTCAGCGACCACCAACCGCTCGCGAAGGCCAACAGCCAAACGGCCCACATCCGCAACGCCGCACACATTCGCCCAGTCGCTCGAAACATCATCCCCTCCCTGCACGAAAACAACCCAAGTCTTGTTTCACGAGCGAAGGAGGTTACCGCCGCGAGCAACACCAACAAGGGCAAACCGAACGACGCGGACACACTCCGGTTCACCGCGACGCTGCTGAGCCTTCGCACGGCGAGCGATGTATTCAACTTGCGCGTTGCGGTCTGGGTGCAGTTTTCCTTCCAGCGTCGTGCCACACTGGTTGAGGCTTCGCCACGCTACAGCTTCACTTCCTTCAGCTTCTGAATCTCTTGCTGCAACGCGGTGATGGGCTGCAAGGCTTGGTCGGCGGCTTGTTTCGCCGAGGCGAATTTGTCTTCGATGGGCTTCATCGCGGCAGTGAGTTCCGCAACTTTGGCGTTTGAGGCAGTGAGCACGACTACCGCGTCGGCAGCTTTCTTTTCCATTTCGGCAACGACGACTTTGGCTTTCTCGATCGCGGCGGCTTTCTCGGCCAGTACGGTTTTCATCGCGGCTAGACTGGCCGTTTGTTTTTCGAGAGCCGTCTTGAGCAACTCGGCAGCGGCGGCGAGTTCTTTGTCGGTCGGAGCCTTCGCCGCAGCCTCGGCTCCCTTGGCCTGAGCGTCTTTGAGAGCCGGCAACGCGGCTTCCAGTCCAGCGATCGTCGTGGTGATGGCGGCGTGCTCGGCGGTCACGGTCGCCAAGGCTTGCTTGGTGGCGGCGACGGCGACGTTGGAATCATCAACGGCCTTCTGCGAAGTCGCGACCACTTGTTGAGCGGCGGCGATATCGGACTTCATCTTGTTGACGGCACCCAGTGCCTCTTCCGACGCGGCGACGAACGGTGCGGCAAGCGCTTGCTTCTCACTGAGGATTCGGAGCTTCGTCGCGAAGTCGATCTCGGCCGTCCAGCGGACGACCTGTTGCTGCGAGGCGGCGAGCTTGGCATTCGCGGCATCGGCGACCGCTTTCGCCGCGACCGCTTTTTCGGTCATCGTCTTATCGGCCACCATCAGATCGGGAATCGTCTTCTTGATCGCTTCGATGGCGACGTTGGTGTCGGTGATCAGTTTTTCTTGAGCAACGAGTTGTTCTTTGGCCTTGGTCAGTTCGACGAGCTTGTCGGCCACAACTTTCTTATTGCTGACCAGCGTAGCGGCGCGGTTATCGAGCAGCGCTTTCAGCGCGGTGACGGCGGCCGCGATCTCTTTGTCTTCAGCGTTCTTCGTGGCGGCCTCGGTCCCCTTCGTGACCGAGTCGGTCAGCGCGGGAACCACCGGATCGAGCGTCGCGACGATCTTCGCCGCCGCATCGTGCGCGGCTTGCGCGGCGGCGATGACGGCCTTACTCGTTATGGCGGCAGCAGTCGTGTCGGTGACAACCTTCGTCAGCTCAGCCATCTTACCGTTCGCCGTGTTGAGGTCGGTCGTGGCTTTCGCGGCGGCGGCTTGAGCGGCGGTGTAACCATCGGTCGCGACCTTCGCTTCGGCGGTCGTCGCTTGCACGGCTGCGTTCGCATCGGCGAGCCGCTCTTCGAGCGTCGGCGGATTCGGTGTCAGGTCGCCGATCTTCACGCCATCGACAGCGTTCCAAACGCGGATCGCTCCGGTCCAGTCGGCTCCGATCACACGATTCGTTTCGTTGCAGATCGCACAGGCGAGCGTGATGTCGGCCATCGCCTCGAAGGCGCGTACGGCGGTGCCGTTTTGATCCCAGATTTTCACGACTCGATCGCGGCCAGCAGAGATGATGCGTCCATCGCGAGCGAAATCGACGGAGGAAGCTCCGACTCCGTGTGCTCCCCAACCTTTCACGTTGCCGCCGTTTTCCATCTCCCACAGGCGAACCGTCGTGTCTTCACTGCACGACGCGAGGATGTTGGAATCGAGCCGCCACGAGAAGCCAGTGATCATCGCGGTGTGAGCTTTGAGCGTGTGGAACTCGCGCCCAGTTTCGGCCTCCCAAACAAAGACGCCGCCGTTGCGATCCCCCGTCGCCAGCAACACGCTGTCCGGCGCGAACGCCAGCGACGTGACCCAGTCGGTGTGCTTCTTCGATTCCCACAGCTTCGAGCCATCGGCGATCGAGTACACGCGAATCATCTTCGCGGAACCACCCAGCGCGATCAGCGATTGATCGGGCGAGATGTCCGCCGCAAGGATCGTGTCGAGTTCATCGCCAATCTCCGTCACACGTTCGCCGGTTCGCACGTTGAAGATCACGACCTTCCCCTGAGCAGCCGCGTGACCGCCCGCAGCCATCAACAGGCTGCCGTTGCGACTGAACTTCAAGACCTGCGGAATTCCTTCGGGATACGGCAGCACGCCGAGCAATTCGAGCGTCGCCGTGTTGTACAACAACACTTGTTTCTGTCCCGGCACCGCAGCGAGCGGCGACCACGGATTGACCGCGAGACTGGTGATTGCCGTCGTCGTCTTCGTGCGCACGACCGGCGCGAGGCTCATGCGCCCCGGCATCGGCGGCGGACCTTCCGGCCGCACCGTCGGCGCGGCCGTGAGCTTCAGGTCCATCTTCGGCTTCTTGCTGACCAGCGCTTTGCTGCCCGTCGTTTCGAGTGCTCCGCCGTCGATCCAACTCTTGATCACCGCGAGCATGTCGGCCGGCAGCTTGTCGCTGTTGGGAGGCATCTTCGGCTCTTCTTCGTGGTTGATGACCTTCCACAAGAGGCTCGCGCCGGAGTTCCCCGCATCAAAGATCTCACCCGATCCACCACCGGTCTTCACGGCCGTGAAGTTAGACAGATCGAGGCCGCCGCTCTTCTTGTCCGTGTTATGACAGGTCAAGCACTTGGCTCGCAGGATCGGCAAGACGTGATCGACGTAGGTCACTTTGGGAGCATCGGCGGCTGCGGCAAGTTGCTCGAAAGCCGGAAAGAGACCAATCGCGGACCATACCAGGACTAGCGAAACCGCTTCTGCCACCAACCACACAAACTTTTTGAACATGACAAGCCTCTCAACC
Organism: Planctomycetaceae bacterium; assembly: GCA_046156195.1. Lineage (GTDB taxonomy): Bacteria > Planctomycetota > Planctomycetia > Planctomycetales > Planctomycetaceae > SXKJ01. Next base: position 12,236 of record JBJXEX010000089.1, read on the forward strand.
AAGAAATTCAAATTGCAGAATTCAAACTCAGCGTCCGCGATGCCCCAACCTCGTGCGAGTGACCTCCGCGACCGTGACGAGTCGATCCATCTCCGAAACCGAATAGATCACGGCCAACGGTCCCGAACAGTAAATCCGAAAACGTCCCGCTCGCGATTCACCTACCGTCAACGGTCGAACTGCCAGAACCGACTCGATGTCGGAATTGGCTTCCTGAATCGACTGACGATCACGAGCCGCGAGCCAAATCTGTGTCAGCCTCGCTTCGGCGCTGGGCAACCATGTGACTGTGAATTTCATGACACCATCTTTTCCAAGTCGCGCATGATATCCGCAATTGGTCGTCCCTTTTCTTCACGAACCCGCCGATCGAGTTCTTCGAGCGACGGAATCGGGCCTTCCAACATCCATTCAATTCCCGCCGGTGTGAACTGGCCGAGCACTTCACCCGACTCGTTCACGAACTCGACTTGATCCTTCAGGCCGAGCAACGTCGCTTCCAGGATCTCCTTGGGAATCACAATTTGTGGCATGTTTTCCATCCTCGTCATCAGACAAATCGGTTCGCGTTCACCAGACTATCGTCGTCCACCGGCAGTTTTTGCAGGTTCGCTTCTCAGGCTTATCTGGACGAAATGATTTGCGAAATCGCTGCGACCAATCTCTTAGGCATTATCGAAATCTGACCAATCGATTCCAAGCTGTCGAATGGCTGCTCGCAACGTCCCAATTCGTAAATCTTTCCCGCCCCAGTCGGGCAGCACCGTCCCTTGCTGTGTTTGCGGATTGAACCATTTTCGATGTGAACCGCCGCTCGTCCGCGGCACTTCATGACACCCCAACGTCCGAAGCTTGCGAGCCGCCTCGCGATAAATCATGGCGTGGCCACCAATGTTTCGAGCCAGAGCGGGCTGTTGGGTTGAGTCACCTCCAGATTCGCCGGCAGTACACGACCCAGGTCTCGATACAACTCAACGACAGCGACCAATGCGTCATCGACGTTCGCCATCGCGTCTTCGACCGTGTCTCCCTCGGTGACCAATTCCGGCAACAGTGGCGATGTGACAGTGAAGCCACCTTCGGGCTGTGGTGATAACATCAAGGGAACTTTGAAAAGCATTGCCGATCACCTCCGCTTCACAACCGATTTCGCACCAATCCCAACAAGCGACCTTTCAAAGTCGCTCACGATCCACTTCTTTCCTTTGGCGACGACTCGGTGCCCTTCGGCTTCGAGCCTCACCTTCAACGCATCGACTCCACCGGGAAACTTCGGATTCAACTCGCCGCCGGTCTTCAGCGTTCGCCAGTAAGGCGTGATCCGTTTGGTCCCTTCGATCTCCGCTTCATCGGCCGCATGAGCCGCGATCCAGGCAAAGATGCCGCAACACATCGGACAGGCGATCGTCGCGTTGTGCTTCGTGGCGACAGCCGCCTGAATCTCCTTGGTCGTGATGAGCCGTCCTTTCGGGACCGACTTCATAATCTCGTCCACTTCTCTCGGGGCCGGAATCACACACGTCCCTTCGCCCCAGCGTTGCGACATTGGACCGTCGATGACCGAGACCTTGGGGAGGTCTTTGTCATCAAGCAGCTTCTCTCGCCAAGTTTTCTTGCGTCTCGTAGGCATCCGAGTCATCGCCCCTGCGGTGTGATCGGACAGATTGCCACGTCGCCGTCCTCTTCAAACTTGGCTCGCAACTCTGTCCCTTTCAACAAACGTGTTGCGATAGATCGCTCTTCCGCGATCAGCGATCTCGCGGTCAGGTAGTCTCAGTCCGGGCATTGATCACGCTCCTAGTGATTGAAAACGAACTCGCGTGAGTTCAGCAGCGACCAGAACACGTCTTCGAGGACGGGCTTGGGATCCTTCTCGTTGACCAACAATCCGTTGAGAGCGGCGAGTTCCTTTTCCGTCGGCTTGCGGGTCAGCGTGCGGAGGTACATTTCTTCGATGATCTGCGGTGGGGTCTTGCCCTCCTTCAGCCGAAGGTCGATCAGGCCACCTTGCTGGAGCTTGCTGTTGACCGTGTCTCCGTTGAGCAGGTGCAGGGCTTGCGACAGGTTCGGCTCCATCTTCACTTCGCACGAGCAAACGCTGTCGCGAGTGGCTCGGCCGAAGGTCGTCAGGAAGTACGTCGAGGTGTTGCCGTCAGCGATCTGGACTGCTCGCGAGCCAAGTGGCAGTCCGCCGAACTTGTCTTTGGTCTGAGTCGCAAGCGTGATGCAATCCAGCAGCACCTCCGAACGGATGCGGCGGAGCGTGGCGTGCGAGAAGTTCCGATCGTCCAGCGCGTTCGTCTCGTTCGTCTTGGTCGAGAGCTGATAGATCCGGCTCGTGCAGATGTCGCGGACGAGCTTCTTGAAGTCGTAGTTGTAGTCGGTGAATTTCTTGCCGAGTTCATCGAGCAGCTCGGCATTCGACGGCGGGTTGCTGACGCGGACATCATCGACTTGGTCGATGATTCCCTGGCCGAAGAAATGCGACCAGACAATGTTGGCTAGGTTCTTGGCGAAGTACGGGTTCTCTTTCGAGGCCAGCCAAGTGGCCATGATCTCGCGGCGGTCCTTGCCGGCCAAATCCGGAACGGCTCCACCAAGAAGTTTCGGTGCCATGACTCGGCCACCAACCGGATGCCGAACGTCGCCACCACCAGCATTGAAGATAATGATCTCGCGCGGGTCTTCACCCTGCTTGCGGCCGATCTGCGAGAAGAATGCAGCGAAGCTGTAATAATCATCCATCGTCCAACGATCGAACGGATGGTTGTGGCACTGAGCACATTGAATTCGCATCCCCATGAAGACCTGCGCGACGTTCTCGGAAGTCTTCAGAGTGTCACGTTCGATCTGGTAGTAGTTGGTCGCGGCATTGGCGAATGTTCCCCCCTTTGCCGAAAGCAACTCACGAACCATCTGGTCCATCGGCATGTTCTTGGCGACTCGTTCTTGCAGCCACTCGTAATAGCGAAGCATCGGCTTGGTGGTGATCTGCTGGTTCGTGCGAATTTGCAGCAGCTCGGCCCACTTCATCACCCACATTTCGACGAACTCTTTGCGACCGAGCAGTTCGTCCACGAGCGCGTCCCGTTTCTTCGGGTCGGCGTTGGACATGAACTTGGCGTACTCCTCGACGGTCGGCAGCACGCCGACGATGTCGAGGTATGCTCGGCGAATGAATTCCTCGTCGGTGCAAAGTTCACTGGGGTTGATCCGCAGCCGCTTGAGCTTTTCGTTGACGAGGTGATCGACGTAGTTGTTTTCCGGCAGTTGCGGAGCGGTGTATTGGAATCCCTTCGGCAGCGTGATGAAGTGCGAGCCAACGGTGTGTGTCTCAAAGCGAGCCATCAAGAACGCTTCGCCGCGCTTGCCCGCCGTGACGAGTCCTTGCTGCGAGACCGCCGCTGACGTTTCGTTATTGGTCATAAAAAATGCCAGCGAGGTAACGTCGCGATCGGTTCCGTCCGAGTACTTCGCTCGGACGGTGATCTGCTGCGTCGAGCCTTCACCGTCCAGCACCGCGTTGGGCGGATAAAGTTCGACAGCCAGCACCTTGGGCACTTCGCCCTGATCGTTCGGAGCACCCGCTTCCAGCCAGCGGATCAGCGTTTGATTCAATTCGCTGTTCGCCTCGTATCGTTTGCCGCCGGTGTGCGGCACGACGCCGGTGTTCTTCTCGACCATCAAACTTTCGGCAGGAAGAGCCAGATTGATACGGCGACCGGGAATCTCACGAGTCAGTCGATAGTGATCTCCGTCGGGATCAAAACCGAACAGCGACAGCCGAAAACCGTCCTTGCCACGAGCCGCTCCGTGACACGATCCGGTGTTGCAACCGGCCTTCATGAAGACCGGCATAACATCCAGTTTGAACGAGATCGGCCGATCCGCCGTTGCCTGAGCCACCTCGACCGGCACGACCACCGACTTCCCACCGAAGTCCACTTTCAACTCGGTCTTGCCATCCGCGACCGGATACATCGTGTGATTCTCAAACTTCACGAGCGCAGGATTGGCGAATGCGAACGTCGCTGCTTTCGTGACATCACGAGTGATCCCGTCCGCATAGGTCGCCTGCACGACGACCGACTGCCGATCCCGAATCGTGTTGATCTGCGCATTCGGCGGATAGACGGCGATCGAAGCCGGCGCGGCCTCTTGAGCCAGTGCCGTTGCCGTCGAAAACGTGCCAGCCAATATGGCTGTCGCCAACAGGGAAAATGCTTTTGGAAATCGCATGAGTTCGATCCTCAATAAAGTCTCTGGACTGTTCTAGAAATGTGTGTCAATTGGATTGAATGCAATATGTGCGAGCTTATGGATCTAACAAGTCGTCCCACGACCGAACATCAAGTACTTTGACCGAAAGCGACTCAAGCCGTTCAAGATCGGAAAGAGCTTCAATCGCGACACGGATGTTGCCAGGAGCAGGACCGAAGCGATGAGTTCCAAGCTTCAACAAAAGTGTTTGCACCTCTTCGACTCGGCCTTCGACTCGGCCTTCGGTTCGGCCTCTCGCTTCGCCTTCGGCCAGAATGGCTTGGTAGGTGGTGGATTCTCGCATGTTACTGACCTTTGCTAAGAGTTGGTTCGTAACTTCTTCGGGGTATCTCATGCCCATCATGATATAGGTAGCGGTCCATAGGAGATTGGTGGAAACGGCATCGAGCTTGTCCTGCTCCATCCGTTGTTCCATGACTTGCACGACGTTGTCGATCTGCTCGACCGGCACATCGGCCAGCGGGGCGAGCGGCAGCGTCGCGATGCCGCCAGCCAGGAACGTGTCGAGAGGCTCCTGCCAAACTCGGATGACCTGGTATTGGAAATCATCGTACAAGGTTCCGTTGGGAAGTTTGCGTTGATAGTGCCCGGTGATGTCGGATCCATCCGAACTCGGCCGCAATAGGATCACAATGGTGTGAACCGGGAGATCATGGCGGTACTCCACCAGTACGCTGTAACGAACCAAGCGCAGTCCGAGTTTCCTTTCATATCCACTCATAAACTCCACATGGGCGAGCCACGGATCAGGCTCATCCACGCGAATGACTTTGTCGGCTGCCCCGGTAATCGTGCTGATGTCCGAGTCGATGATCGTGACCGGTCCATCAAGCTGAAATCCCGCAAAACGCAACCAATCCGCCGGGCCTCGCTCAACGAGTTCTTTCGATGTTGCGTCATACGGTTTGGACATTTTGCGTTATTTGCCCCCCGCCTTGGCCTTCGCGTCCTCGCGCAATTGTTCGAGCCGGCTAAGCCGCTTGGGTGGAGCTGCGGCAACGGGCATTGGCACGGGAGCCGCGGCGGCGACAGCAGGCATCGGCATCGGAGCGGGAGTGTTTGGTTTCGGCGGGAGCGGCACGTCGATCCGGAGTTCAGCTCCGCCGACATTATGAGTCACCGGTTCGCCGTTCGCCGTGATAGTCACGACCCCGAAGATCCCATGCTTGCCTGCGGGACTGTCCTTCTCGGTCGTAACTTTGAAGACCAGTTCTTTCGTGTCCTTTGTGAACTGCAACGGAGCCGAGACAACTTTGTTTGGCAGAGCGACGAGTTGCACATTCGCGTTGCCCTCGAATGGCGTTGCGACTTCAACCTTGCAGACGACCTCAGTCGGTTGGCCTTGTTCGGCGGCGGCTCGTTGCATGGCGAAGGTGACCCACGGGGCGGTCACTTCGAGATTTCCCAGTTGCGTCGAGGAATACGCGGCTCCGCCGATCTCTGCCGAGCCGAGCACGAAAACACGCCACTTGCCGACCTGAGCATTGCCGGCGGCGTTGATCGGATAGAGCGCTTCGTTCTGGCCTTCCGGGATCGTCACTGACGGAACAGCACCGACACCGGGCGGAGCGAATGGGAACTGAAGAGTGATCGGAGCTTTGAAACCTTCTTTGCGAGTCGCAACGACCTTCAATTGCATCGAGCCGTTTTGAGCGAGCGGGACTTTCGGTTCGACGAGATCAATCTTGAACGGCAACTCATCAACGACGGCAACAGCCAAACGATCGACGTCACGCCACGAGTACATCGACTGGCCGGGTGCCGCGATGATGAACTCGGCGCGATTGAAGAACCCGCCACGAATCGCCGGGTTGTCGGCGTGTCGTCCGATGAAATCGACCAGCGCACCGTTGACCGGCGCATCGGCAGCGGCCTCGAAGACGACGGGCATTGAGGCCAAGTTTTCGGCCATCGGCTCAGCGACAATTGTGATGCCGGCGGGCATCCCCTGTGGTTCGAGCAGTAACTTGCCACCGAAGTTCGCTCGGCTGGCGTTGATGATCGTCCCGAAGCGATTCCCCTTGGCGACATAAACTTGGCGACGGTATTGGCCATATCGCTCAACCTGCGGGATGCTCAATTGCAGTGAGGGGACGACATTCGTGAACTCGACTCGGTACACGAAGCCCGGTCCGCCGCGTTGAAGATGATCGGTGACGCTCAGCAGGTATTCGCCGTCAGCCGGGATCGTCGCCCGGAAGTAACTATCTGGTCCGCGCGAGTCATCGTTGCCGACAATCCCGCCCCCTTGAGCGTTGTACAACGTCATCACCGGGTCGATCGCCGAGCGGATTCGGCGGCCGTAGCACTCGACCTCAAAGACTTGGCCCTTCGTCGCGGTGAACTTGAAGAAGTCGATATCACCAGGCTCCTGCAAGATGCCGTTGAAGGCGTTGGGAAGCGTGGCCGGAGTTGCCTGAGCTACGGAGTTGTTCGGCTCCACTTCGAGCGAGTTGCCGTGCTCGAACAAACGGAACGGATTCGGCGACGGAGCGATCTCGGTTCCGGCCATCGCGAACAAGCCCGTGAATTCTTTCGAGTCGGCCGACGGTAGTTTGAATTTCTGCACGAACTCACCCGCCGGATCGCCGAGGAATTTGGCGTCGATCTCTTCGCCCAACTTTCCGCCGGCCGGATAGACGGCGAGCGGACGTGGGAACGAGCCGACATGCAGCCGATAGTTACTCCCTCCACCGTATGCCGTCTCGCGGATTTGAATGACGTACTTGCCGTCCTCCGGCGCGACGATCGACGCGACCGCATCTTGATTGACCAGTGGCGTGTCATCGGCGGCCGACAGCTCAAATCGCTTCATGTCGAGGATCGCGACATACGGATCAAACAGCGCGGAACCGAGCCGCATCGCTTCGACTTCGGCACAGATGCGTTGGCCCTTTTGGGCATCGACGATGTAGTAATCGACGTCCTCGCCGCCGATTGTGCCGACGACTGTTTGATTCAGCGTGATCGGCTGCGGCTGATCGAAGAAGTTATTCGGTTCTTTCTCATCCACTTGCGGCAACGCTCCGACGTAGAACGTCCGATAGTCGGAGATGCCGGTCTTCGTCCGCACCTGAGCAACATGCTCGCCGAGTCTGCAATCGGCGGCGATCTTGACCGTCGCCTTGCAGTTGTTGACATCGACGGTCTCGACCTTCACGACGTCAAAACCAGGCGAGTAAAAGAGAATCTGCTCGCCGTCCCCAAGCTGCGACCCGCTGAAAGTCAGCACCGCTTCGGTGCCGCGCTGCGAACCGCGCGGACTGATGATGCTCAGCCGAGGCGATGCGGCAAAAGCGGACGTCGTCGCAACCGCAATTAAGACTGATGCCATAAGTCTTCGGAACATGAGACAAACTCCATGAGGCAGTGAAGAGGCTGTGAAGACGCAGCGGGCTAGCGAAGCGACAACGGCCTTCGGTTATCTGCTCTCGGCAGACGGCCGGTTGGACCGATCGCCGAGAGCCGACGGCCGAAAGCCGTTATCTCAACCCAATTGTTCGCAATCACTAAGCGAGCAGTTCCTTGCGGACCTTGCCGCCGTCGACGATTTCGATCGGACGATCGCCGGGAGCCATCAGCTCCTTGTCGGCAACGATCCCCAGGCAGTGGTAAATCGTGGTGGCCCAGTCTTCGACGTTCAGCGCGTCCTCTTCCGGTTCGCTGGCGGTCGAGTTCGACGAGCCATACACGATTCCCGGCTTCATGCCGCCACCGGCGAACACAACGCTGAAGACTTTCGGCCAGTGATCGCGGCCGGCAGTCGCGTTGATCTTCGGAGTCCGTCCGAATTCCGAAGCGATGCAGACCAGCGTGTCCTTCAACAGCCCACGACCATCAAGATCAGTGATGAGCTGCGCGTAGGCTTGGTCGAATGCCGGCACTTGGCTGCGGATACTGCCATTGATGTTGTCGTGCATATCCCAGCCGCCGTAGGTCAGCGTGACGAATCGCACGCCCGACTCGACCAATCGGCGAGCCATCAGCATTCGCTGGCCGGCGGTGTTGCGACCGTAAGCGTCCCGAATCGGAGAAGGCTCGGCATCAATGTTGAACGCCTCGCGAGCATCGACCGACGACACGAGTCCGTAGGCTCGTTGATAGAACGTATCGACCGCGTCGAGCGAGTCCGACTTTTCTTTCGTCTTGAAGTGATCGTTGACCGTGTCGAGGATCGTGCGTCGCCGAGTGAATCGGCCATCATCGACACCGCCCGGCAACTTCAGGTCTCGGACAGTGAAGCCAGCCGCAGCCGGATCGGAACCGAGGCTGAACGGAGCGAAGGACGAACTGAGGTAACCGGTGCCGGCAAACTCATTCGGCTGGCCGGGAATGCAGACATACGGCGGCAGATTCTTGCGTGGGCCAAACTCGTGCGAGACCACGCTCCCCATGCTCGGAAACTGCAAGGCCGGGCTGGGGCGATAGCCGGTAAACATGTTGTGCGTACCGCGCTCGTGAGCCGCCTCGCCGTGCGTCATCGAGCGGCAGATCGTCAGTTTGTTGGCGACTTGAGCCGTCTTCGGCAGCATCTCGTTGATAAACACGCCGGAGACATTCGTCTGAATCGAATTCATCGGGCCGCGGTATTCAATTGGAGCGTATGGTTTTGGATCCCATGTCTCCTGATGAGCAGCGCCACCGGGCAAATAGATGAAGATCACGGACTTGGCGGTCCCTTCCTTGCTCTCATATTTCTTGATGTCGGCTTTCGCTTTCAGGGCGAAGTAATCCGCCAGCGTGAGGCCGATGCCGCCACAGAATCCCACATGCAGAAAGTCACGACGTGAAGGACGCATTCCCATGAACGAAACTCCTTTGGACTGGTGGCCGAGCGGTCTGCCAAGCCGGAATTGAGGTAGGTCGGTCATCAAGCGGAAAAATGCCGGACGAGAATCCGGCGGGTTCGGTTGTCAGCGTTGGACGAGGCGGGTTGTCGGGGGCGAGCACACTGGCGGGAACTTCTGGTCTCCGCCGATCGTATCGGCAGCCACCCATAGGTCGGGCGACAGTGGAACGGCTTGCCCCCCAAAATGTCAACCGGGAGCTGGGAAACTTTACCACTTCGGTCGTTGGATTCCGGACGGAGATCCGGTCCTCCGGCGGCTCGGCGTTCCTATTGAGTACCGAGAAGGATCGGTAGCATTCCGCGCGATCCAGTCCCCGATGGTGAGTCGCCTCATGATCTTCGTTCTCGATAACTACGACTCCTTTACTTACAACCTCGTGCAGCGGTTCGGGGAGATCGACCCATCGCTGAAGATCGAGGTGGCTCGCAACGATCAAATCACGATCGAGCAAATCGAGCAGCTTCGGCCGGAGCGCATTCTGGTGTCGCCTGGGCCGTGTACTCCGGCTGAGGCGGGGATCTCGCGCGAGTTGATCCGCTATTTTGCTCCCAAGCTGCCGGTGCTGGGGGTTTGCTTGGGACATCAAAGTCTGGGGGATGTCTTCGGCGGGCAAGTCTTGCGGGCGCGACGGCCGATGCACGGAAAGACGTCGCTGATTCATCATCTCAATGGTGGCGTGTTTGCCGGGTTGCCGAATCCGTTCGTGGCGACTCGCTATCACAGCTTGATCGTGCCGGAAGAGACCTTGCCGCCAGAGCTCGAAGTGACCGCTTGGGCCGACGCCGAATCGCCAGACTTGCCTCGCGAGATCATGGGGTTGCGACATCGGACCTATCAGACTCACGGCGTGCAGTTTCATCCGGAGAGCTATCTGACCGGTGAGCACGGCATCCAGTTGCTGAAGAATTTCCTGGCGCTGACGAGCAACACTCCCTGACGGTCGCGGCTCTAAGAACTCACATCACCCAGCGATGAAGGCGGACATGGACACGCTGCGGACTCTCTTGATCGGCACGTTGTTCGTGGCACCGCTGATCGCGCTCGGACTGAGTTTGCTGGAGGGCAAGGTGCCTCGCCGAGCATTGCTGTTGGCGGCTCAGTCGGCAGCGGTCGTTGTGCTATTGAGCGCGATGGGATTGTTCGCTTCTCCGCCGCAGACAGGTTCCTTGGCGGAATCTCCGCTGGTGACGTGGTTGAGCCTGCCAGATTTCAAGGTGACGCTGAGTGTGCGTTGGGACCACTTGTCGTTCATGCAAACGTCGGTGGCGGCGGTGGTGTTGATTGGTGTGTTGTCGGCTTGGCCTCGGCAGTCCTCGTTGCGTTGGTTGATGCTGGCGTGGTTCGGGGTGATGTTGGCGAATGTGGCGGGAAACTTGGGGCAACTGTTTCTTGGTTGGACATTGTCGGCTTGGGCGAGTTCGGAGTTGGCTCGGCCGCGTGACGCTGGGACGGGTGAAGCGTCGGCGTTCCGACCGGTCTGGCTGGTGCAGCGTGTCTCGGACATCGTGATGTTGGGTGGATTCGGATTGATCTGGATGCACTTTGGCGGCTCGTTGTCGTTCGCGGCTTGGACGCCGGAAGCGATTGCCGCGTTGCGGCCGGAGTTGGTGGAAAGCATCGCGTTGTGCGTGTTGGTCGGCGTGATTGGTCGCTGCGCGCAGTTGCCGTTGACGGTATGGCTGGAGACCGAGACGGGGTTCGCGGCGCAGCGCGGGCATTCAATGGCGAGGCTCTCCGACGAGATGGTTGGTGTCTGGAACGTGCCCGACGGACACGCGGTCGATGAGCGATTGAAGGCCGACCCGACGAATCGTTGGCATGCCGTGAACGGCAGCGAGATTTCCTTGCCGGTGTTGGGTTGGTGGTTGTGTGCGGCGTTCTTGCCGATGGGTGTGGGCTTGATCGTGCGGTGTGAGCCGTTGTTGTCAGTCGCGTCGCACACTCGGCTGCTGATGGTGGCGGTGGGCGCATTCACGTTGGGGATCTGCTCGGCGAGCGCGGCGGCTCAGAACAATTGGACGCGCGTGCTGGGGCAAGTGAGCGTTGCACAATGTGGGCTGACGTTGGTGGCACTTGGACTGACACAACCGCTCGCGCAAGAGGCGGCGATCGGAATGTTTCTCTGGCAGAGTTTGGTTCTGGCAGTGCTGTTTGTCGCCGATACGAACGAATGGAGCCGCGACCGTCAGGGCGCGGTCCCGATTTCTGATCGCTCATCACTCCTCAACGGTCGCGGCTCAAAAAACACTCGACGGAGTGCCGGGCTGGTGCTGGTGGCGATGTTGTGTTTGGCGGCGGGACTGTGGGGTCGGCAAGCGGTGTTGAACCGATTGATCGAGCAGGCTTGGCCAACTCGTGTTGTCGTCGGCGTCCCGTCGGAGGATGCGGAGAGTCTGGTCTTCGGGAGCACCGAGTCTCGCGTCTGGCTGCTGGTGATCGGATTGGCGTGCGTGTCGGAGTTGCTCACGAGCTTCTCGCTGTTGCGAGCGTGGTTTCTCGACTCCGTCAGTCGCAGGGGACAAGCTCCCGGTTCGGACGAGTCGGTGGCGCGAGAACCGGACGTGTCACTCGCGCGAGAACCGGACGCTAGCGCGTTCCGGCTGACTTGGGGATTGTGGTTCGTGATCGGCGCGGCGTGTTTGGGTGGCTTGCTCGTTGGGCACGTTGGGGAAGCGGGTTCGCAGCCTCCGCTGTTCGCGGTCGGGAGTTTGATTCTGTTGTCGGCTGTCGGAGCGGTATTGGCTTGGTGGCTGTACTCTCAGCCGTCGTCGTTACCGGCGAAGTTTTCGGCGGCGATGGGACCGTTTGCTCGGCTGAGCCGGAATCGGTTTTATTGGGGCGACCTCTATTTCTTGTTGGTCGTGCATCCGGCGCAGGTGATCGGTGAATGGATGGTGTGGATCGAGATCCAAGTCATCGGCCGTGGCATGAGATCGCTGCGGGATGGAGTGGCTCGGATCATGGGCGAGTCGGCGGAGCCGTTGTCGCGCGGTTCGGCGATGATCGGAGCATTGGCGACGGTTGGTTCGGTGGCGGTGCTGGCGTGGATGCTGTTGTGGCTACGGTCGTGATCGCAGAGGTTTTCTGATGTGGGATACTTTGATCCGGCCGATTCGCGAGCACTTGCCGTTGTGGCTGGTGGTGTTGCCGTTTTTCACCGCGTTGCTGCTCGGCTGCGTTCGGCTGGCGGGGGCGGAGGGGGTGCGGCGGGCGATGCTGGTTCATCTGCTGTTGTCCGTCGCTCTGAGCGTCTGGTTGGTTGCGGCGTATGAGCCAGTGCGATCACCGGAGCAAGCGGCTCGATTGGGACCGCTTGAGCAATTTCAATTTCGAGACCGCTTCGCCTGGCTGGGCGAGTCACGACCGGTGTTGCTGGAGCAGTTCAATCGTCTTGGCGAGCGGCGAGTGATTGAAGTGTCGGCGCAGTGGGGACCGGATATTCGATTCGCGGTGGGAGTGGACGGTCTCAGTGTGTGGTTCGTGGCGCTGAGCGTGTTGCTGATCGCGGTGGCGGGGAGTTCGGAATTCGGAAGCCGGAAGTCGGAAGTCACCGATCCGCAGTTCGCTCGCGGCGATCCTCCGTCGCCTCTTCCGTGGCTCTGTTTGCAGTCGAGCCTTGTCGGCACGTTCATCGCGCTGGACGTGGTGCTGTTCGTGGTCTGTTGGATGAGTACCTTCCTCTCGGTCGCGTGGCTGATGGGAGGTGGCGGTGATTCGCAACGGCATGACGTGACACCTCGGCTCTTGCAGGCGAGTTTGTTCAGTGGCGGGCTGGTCGGGCTGGGGTTGGGAGGCTTGGTGTTGGCCTTGAGCTGGCTGTGGCCGTCGCCGAATCAGGTTGCGGCACCGCTCGTGTTCTCAATCCCCGAATTGGTTAGGGGGATCCGACAAGTGACCGCTTCGGGCGAGCAGGCCCATCTGTGGGGGGCGGTCAACATTTGGTTGTTCTTGCTGTTAGTCGTGGGTTGTACCTGGCCGTTGGGATTGGCTCCGCTGCACCGCCGATTTGTGGAGGCGTTCGCTTCGGCACCGCGTGGCGTGGCGATCGTGCTGGCCGGAGTGCTGTTCAAAGTCGGCGTGTACGGCTGGTTGAGATTCGTAGTGCCGTTATTTCCCGACCAGTTGCGCGAGCACGCCGACAGCTTCACAACGCTGTTGGGGTTGAGCAGTCTGATCGCCGCGGCGTTGGCGTTCGGCGAGCGTGACTGGAACCGTCGCATCGCGTTGGCGACGAGCAGTTCGATCGGCTTGAGTTTGATCGGCGTGTTGTCGCTGGCTCTTGAAGGTCTGACGGGTGGCGTGCTGCGTGTGTTGAGTCATGGCCTGACGGCGGGGTTGCTCGTGTGGCTGCTGCCGCGGTCGCCGTCGTCGAAGGCCGGTTTAACCGCTACGCCATCGGCGTGCGCGCGACGCGGCGTCAATCGCGAAAACGCCCACGCCGATGGCGTCGGGGTTAAACAAGCGAATGAGACATCCTTTCCCGCCAGTGTTATCCCGTCGGGTTTGGACTTGGATCGCACATGCAAACCGGGGGCTAGCGCCCGCCGGCTACTCGTGCGGTTCGCGCTCTTCGCGTGGATCGGCCTGCCGGGGCTGAGCGGTTTCGTGGCGGAATTCGTCACACCGTTTGGACTCTTTCAACATGCCTTCAACGCGGCCGCGCTGAGCCTGATGACGAGCGGCTTGATCGCCTGGATGTGGGTGCGTGCGGATCGCGAGCCGGCGAATTGGTCGGGGGAGTGTTGGTCGCGGCGTGAGGTCTTCGTCGCGGCCAGCTTGGTCATACTCAACGTCGCCTTGGGAGTGGCACCGCAGTTCGTGGTGACTCAACTTCAGCCGAGTTTAATTTCGTTGTTACCGGTGGATCACTGAGCAATCGGAGGCGCGCTGACGTGTGGGATGGAAGTGATTTCTGGAATCCGGTGACGATCCTGGGTGGAACGGGGACGCTGGGACTGATCGCCTCGTTGTGGCCCGCCGCACGACGTGGGATTGCTCCTGGATGTTTTCTGGCGCTGTTGGTCGCGGCTCTGACTTGGTCCGACATGCGCAGCGACGATTTGGCGCGAGCCACTTGGACCGTCTCGCTGATCTGGGGCGTGTTACTGACGGCGCTGCACTGGTCGGATCAAAGCGTTTCCGATGAGTGCGCTGCGGCCGGTCTCGCGACCGAGTCACGCGCGTTGCCGTTGCAGTTGGTGATGCTGGCGGGCTTGTGCTTGCTGTCTCGAGCGGGCGATCTCGTGACTTTATTTCTGGGTCTGCAACTCGTCTCGCTGGGGGCGAGCGTTTTGACATCTCGTTCTGGGCGGCCGACGCGGGAGAGTCATTTTCCGCTGTCGTGGTTGTGGCTGTTGGGATGTGTGTTGTTGGTGGCCGTGACCGGATCGACTCGCTTGGAAACGATTCATGAGGCGTTGCAGACAAGCTATCTGACTCAGGCATCCGCGGGGTTCAAGATCGCGGGAGGAGGCTCGCGCGTGTTGACGCTGTCGGCGATCTGCCTCGGGACTGCTCTGGCGGGATACGCGGTCTGCGTGCCGTTTCATTTCGGACGGTTTGAATCGCTTAACGAGATGTTGCTGCCGCGAGCAGCGGCCCTCTTGGCGTGGATCAAGCTCTGGCCGGAGACGATCACCGCTTCGGAATCGACGGCGCAGTTGTTGATCGGCGTGCTGGCGGCGATCACCGGAGTGGTGCCGTTGCTGCAAGCGCGCGTCGAGCGGCACCTCGTCAAGCAATGGTGGTTGCTGGCGGTCGCTCAGGGTGGTTGGCTGTTGCTGGCGATTGCGGCGTGGTCGTTCGTGAGGCCAGCGGCACCGCTCAACCCCGCGTGGCCGGTCGTTGAATGGAACTTGCCGACAGCGGCTCAAGCGGCGTGGCTGCTGTTGCTATTGGATGGCGTGGCGGTGATCGGATTGAGCGGCGTGCTGGCGTACTTGCGACGGCGCGAGCGGCCAGTGGAGTTCGTGGAGGATCTGCGCGGTCTCTTCCACTTCGAGCCGATCGCCGCCGTGTGTGCCTGTGTTTGTTTGCTGAGTCTGTCGGGCTTGCCGTTGCTGGCGGGATTCTGGAGTCGTCAGTTCATCGCACTGGCGGCGATGAACGTGCGCGGCGATTGGGGGCCACCGACATTATTGGTTCCGCACGCTGGCCTGTTGCTGCTGACCGCGTGCCTAGCATTGAGCGCGGTCTGGTCGGCGGCGATCGCCATGCGCTCGGTGTGGACGATGCTGTTCGGATTGCCGCTGGGGCAACCGCGTCCGGTGGGAGCAATCTCGTCGTTGTTCTCGGCGGTGCTGGCATCGGTGATCTTGATCGGCTGCGGAGTTCTGCCTGGCCCGCTGTTGAGTTGGCTGTGTGCTCCGCGAGTCAAACAACCGATCCCGCAGGATCGCCAGAAAGCACCGGTCTTCGCCGATCGAGGAGGTTCGCGATGAGCCCACGTCCGCCCCTCGCATCTTTTTTTGAAATCTCTGCACTGCAATCGTCTGAAAACTTAGTCGGGCGAGAAGAGGTTCTCGTTGTGTCATCGACCTGTCTTTCCTCCGAGCTCCGGCACTGCCATCCGTGCGACAATCTCAAAGAGGTGAATCGCACGGATGGCAGTGCCGGAGCACGGAGGAAGGCCATCAATGACAGCCAACCAGCGTTTGCAGAGCCGCGACGATTGCTCGCCGTCGTCATTGTCTGTTCGCTCCAACTGGGGTGGCTGTCGCAGGCGCTCTTCGCGGGCGAGCCGCGCGTCACCCTCTTTGATACCGACGGCCGAGAGACGAGTGGTTCGCTGGCAATGATCTCTCACGAGTCGGTGCGTCTGGGCGAGCCGCTCGCCGAGTGGAAATGGTCGGAGGTCGTGTCGCTGCGATTTGGTTCAGACGACCACATCCCTCACGAACCGCGCGGCTCGGCGATTTGGTTGGCGAATGGGGATCGGCTGATCGCGCGGGGAACGGCGATTGAGGACGAACAACTCCGCGCCGCGTGGCGGGAGTTCCCGGAGTGGCCTGAGTTCGCTTTGCCCCTGGAATGCGTGCGCGGAATGTCACTGTCTCTACCACACGCTCGCGAGCGGCGAGATGAGATCGCGGCGTGGCTGTTCGATCGCAAAGAGCCGCGCGATGAACTCCGATTGCTCAACGGAGATGCGTCGTTGGGCGAGGTGTCCGGTTGGCGGGGCGGGACGATCATGCTCAAAACCAACGGACGCAGTGTCGTGCTGCCAATCGCCGACGTGCGGGACATCGCGTTTAATCCCGAATTGCTCGGACTGCCGGAGCCGAAAGAACTCGGCTGGCTGGTGTCACTGCGCGACGGCTCGCGAGTCACGTTGCTCGCCGCGAAAAGCCGCGTGGCAGGAATGACACTCAAGGCCGCACATGTGTCGGGGATCGCGTGGGACATCCCGCTCGACGCGATTCGCGAGCTGCGCGTGTTGCGCGGCCGAGCTGTCTACTTGTCCGATCTGACTCCGGTGGAGTCGCGGCACACGCCGTTCTTACCCAGTTCGCGCGAGTGGCCGTTGCAGCGAGATCGCTCCGTGGTCAGCCGACCGCTGCGACTGGGCGGACGCGAATTTCCCAAGGGACTGGGAATGCACAGCCGCTCGCGGACGACCTATGACTTGGCGGAAAAGTACCAATCGTTTCACGCACTCGTCGGCTTGGACGACACCACCGTCGGCAACGGAACGGCAACATGCTCTGTGGAAGTCGATGGCCGGAGCGTGTTCGATGTGTCCGAGTTGTCTCGTCAAAACAGTCCGCGACGATTGCCAGCCATCGACGTCCGCGGAGCGAAACGACTGACATTGATCGTCGATTTCGGAGAACTCGGCGATGCGCAAGATCACGTCAATTGGGGCGACGCGGTGCTGGTGCGGAAAGCGGGGAATGAGAGATGAGAGATTCTCATTCCCACGCTCTGACGAGCGTGTCTACGGAATCTGACACCACGATGTCCCTCTTCTGCCGCCGCTTACGTTTGGAAATCGACCTGTCGCGAGGCGACGTTTCCGAGCCGATCTTGCCGGTGGGTTATCGTTGGCTCGAATGGTCGCCCGAACTGCTCGACCGGCACGCGGCGGTGAAGTTTCGCTGCTTCGAGACGGAGCAGGATGGCCAAATCTTTCCGTCATTGCGCAGCGCGGACGGCTGTCGGCGTTTGATGGATTACATCTCAGGTCACGCTCAGTTCGTTCCGAATGCGACGTGGCTTTTGGTTTGTGACGGGATCGCTCAGGAGGGGGTCGTCGATTGCGGCTCGATTCAAGGACTCGCGCCGATCCCCGATTCGGGAGCGATTCAAAACGTCGGGATCGTGCCGGAACATCGCGGACGGGGCTTGGGGCGAGCACTGGTGCAAGCCGCACTGCGCGGTTTTCTCGCGAGCGGACTGACGCACATCTCCTTGGAAGTGACCGCCGCGAATGAGCCAGCGGTGAGGCTGTATCAGTCGCTCGGCTTTCGCGTGACGAAGACGCTGTATCGGTCGGTCGATGAGTGCTAGTGCCTCAAATCGTAGTTGGCCTTCCATGAAAGACGGACTTTATGTGATGACACCCACTTCATTCCTTGAAGGAGGTGACGCGATGCCAGGGAAGGCTGCAAAAATACATTTGTCGGAAAAGCAACTGGTGATTTTGACAAAAATCAGCCAGTCGCGGTCGGTGCCGCAGTTCATGAGTCAGCG
>JBJXEX010000100.1:0-17534 GCA_046156195.1 Planctomycetaceae bacterium
AGGCCCTGGGCCATGAGCGGATTTTGATTTCGAGACAAACCACTCGGAGTGCGAGATGAGCGAACGCAAATCTGTGGTGCGCGATGGCGAACGGCAATCGTCGGGAACCGTTTTGGAATCCGCCGAAGAAATTCGACAGGCGATTCAGTCCGCTCGAAAGTCGCCCCCTTCAGCGGATGAGCGTCCCGGCGAGACTGCTGGTGAATCAAAGGCGGCTTCAACGACGCATGCGTTTCGCCCGCGAAATCGGCCACCGATGGCGGTCCTCTGCGTGCGATTTGATGAAGAAGACATAGGGCAAGAGTTGGCAGTCTTCGCATCGCCGTTCGTGATCGGTCGCGTTGAAGGAAACCTGGTGATCGAGCATGACAGCGAAATCTCTGGCCGACATGCCGAACTCATTCGAGTCTTCGAGAATGGCCGCCATTATTGGCAACTTCATGACCTGAAAAGCACGAACGGGACGTTCGTCCGAGCGGCGGTGGCTTTGTTGAAGGATCAACAGGAGATCCTCATCGGCGGTCGGCGGTATCGGTTTGAAATCGAAGGCGATGGCAACGACTCCGCCAAAAGCAATCGACCGCTGACTCGTAAAGCGCAGCAAGCACCTTTGCGGCCAATGCAAAAACCGCTGGCCGGTTTGGTGGAAGTTGGCGACACGGCGAATGAACAGAGATTCGAGGTCACGGCGACCGAACATTGGATTGGCCGCGATTCCCGGTTGTGTTCGATCGTCTTGGACGACCCGATGGTTAGCCCGCGTCACGCGCGGTTGTATCGAGACAAACAGAATCGGTGGCTGTTGGCGAACGCGAAGTCGCTCAACGGAATTTGGCTGCGGATCAATCGGATTGATTTGGGGAACACGGCTCAGTTTCAGTTGGGCGAGCAACGGTTCTCCATTCGAGTGCCGTGATTCTCCAGGAGCGATGGCGGATGGCTCGGCAGACCAGTTGGATCGTGGGCAGCGATTTGGGCTGCGATGTCGTCGTCCCACACCCAAATGTGTCCGCAAAGCACTGTCGGCTGACACGCTCGCCGGCTGGTTTTCTTGTGGAAGATTTGCATTCATCGAATGGCACGTTCGTCAACGGCGTGCGAGTCATGGAACCGATGGCGGTCTCTCGCCGGGATCAAATCACGTTGGGGCGATCGGTCGAGATGCCGTGGCCGAGTTCAACACCGGTTGCGTCAGATTCGGAAGCCGCGCCCTCCCAAACAACGCACGAAGCGGCCCACGTTTCGGTCGCATTGCATGGCAACGCGATGGTGCTGGGACGCGATCCGCAGTGCGATCATGTGCTCGATTACCCAATGGTGTCGTGGCGACATGCTCGCATTACACGCGATGGAATGAGTCTGTTTGTGGAAGACTTGAACTCGTCGAACGGCACGCTCGTGAACGGCGAGCGGATTCGCGGACGAACCGCGGTCAAGCCAGGTGATGTCGTTGGACTTGGCAGCTACCGATTCTCGCTGTGTACCGATGGGAGCTTTCAGCAGCGCGACTATCGTGGCGATTTGACGGTCGAAGCGCGCGGCATCTGTGTCGATGCGGCTGGGCGACGACTGCTCGAAGACGTGTCGCTGACGATTTACCCGTCCGAATTCGTCGGCCTGATGGGGCCGAGCGGCGCGGGGAAGAGCACCTTGATGAACGTGCTCAACGGCTACTCGCTTCCGCAAGCCGGCCAAGTACTCATCAATGGCCGCAGCCTCTACCAGCACTTCGACGAGTTTCGTGGGCTGATCGGCTTCGTGCCTCAAGACGACATCATTCACTCCGAACTCACGGTGCGCGAGGCGTTGTTCTACTCGGCGCGACTGCGACTGCCACGCGATTTCAGCAACCGCGACATCCACAAGCGGATCGATGATGTCTTGAGTCAGCTTGGTTTGACGGGCATCGACGACGTGTTGATTGGCTCGCCGACACGCAAGGGAATCAGCGGCGGCCAGCGGAAGCGTGTGAACTTGGCGATGGAACTGCTGACCGATCCGTCGGTGTTGTTTCTGGACGAACCCACTTCGGGACTGTCTTCGGAAGACACGCTGATCGTCATGCAGGTGCTGAGGCAACTCGCTGACGCCGGCAAGACGATCTTGCTGACGATCCATCAGCCAAGCCTCGAAGCGTTTCGCAAACTCGACAATGTGGTCGTTGTCTCCAAGGATTCCGGCAGCACGAACGCGGGGCGATTGGCGTTTTTCGGCCCGGCCTATCCCGACTCGATCCAGTTCTTCAATCCACCGAACGGCAACGCGAAGTCACCCGCCACGCCGCTCATTCCCGACATGCTGCTGAAAGGTCTGGCGACCCAGCCGACTGCCACATGGTGCCAGCGGTATCAAGACTCGGAATTTCATCGAGAGTTCGTGGAAAAGCGAGCAGGGAATTCACCGACCGAGAAACCAAGCAACAGCCCGCAACGTCCGCGTGTCGAGTCGGGGCCGGCGCAATGGTGGACTCTGGTGCGACGCTCGTTGGCCGTGAAACGCCGCGACGTGGCGAACACCGCTATCCTGTTGGCTCAGGCACCAATCATCGCGACGTTGTTGGTCATGGTCTTCGGTAGCAAGACGGCGGCGGAGATGACGGCCGAAAACTGGAACTCGTCGGCTCAAGCCACGTCGATCACCGTGTTCTTGTTGTCGCTCTCTTCGATCTGGTTCGGCTGCTCGAACGCCGTCCGCGAGATTGTCAGCGAGTGGCCGATCTATGTCCACGAGCGAATGGTGAATCTGCGGATTCCGTGGTACATGGCCGCGAAGTTCACCGTGCTGGGCGGGCTGTGCGTGGTGCAATGCCTGATTTTGCTGGGTGTGGTCCATTGGGGAAACGGTCTGCACGGCCCGTGGTTACCGATGTTCGGCCAACTGGTTTTGTCATCGGCAGTCGGTTTGGCCCTCGGCCTGACTGTGTCAGCGATTGTCAAAACTTCCGAAGTGGCGATCGCGCTGTTGCCGTTGCTGTTGCTGCCGATGGTGATTCTCGGCGGAATTCTTCAGCCGCAAACCGAGATGAATTCGCCAGCCCGCTGGTGCTCGAACGCCATGCCGTCACGTTGGTCGTTTGAGGGGCTGCTACTTTCTGAATCCGCCGAACGTCCGAAGAGTCCGATGCCTGATGTGCCTGTCGCAAACGTGCCCCAAGCACCCTTCAAGCCGAGCGTCGATATCGCGGAAGCCTACTTCCCCAAGAAAACCGACCGCATGGGCGTGCGTGCCTGCGTCTTCGCTTTGGCGACGATGCTGGTTCTGCTCGTGCTGACGATCCAAACCGCGCTCCGTTCGCGCGACGTCCATTGAAAAAGTCGAGTGGAACACTAATCGCCGCTAATCAACGCTGATTTGACCGCGTCCCATGTTTGATTAGCGTTGATCAGCGCAGATTAGCGTTCCCCAAAACCATTCTTATTCCTTCCGCGCTTCAACAGTCAGTTTTTCAAGCCGGCGTACTCGCTCCGTAGCCGGCGGATGCGACCGCAGATGGTTTTCAATTTCGTCGGCGACCACTGCGTCAGGGCGGTTCTTTTCTGCGGATTGCCGGCGTTCGGTTTTGTCGGCGAAATGCTTGGCGAAGTGGCGGGGCAAGGCGAGAGCCTCGTCTTGAGTGCGGCCGATCTTGAGCATGTGGCGGAAGGCCCATTCGTCGGCATCGAATTCTTGCTCTTCGGAGTAGCCGAGCGAAATCAGGTGGTATGCCTGTTGAACCAAATCGGCTCCTTGACCGCCAGCGAGTTCGCCGGCTCGGACGGTGTAGGTCAAGCCGCGACGGCAGTGGCCAAGTTCGACGTGAGCGATCTCGTGGGCGATGACGAACTGAATTTCGGCGTCGCTCTTGGCGAAATTGAGAAGTCCTTGATTGACGTAAACGTAGCCGCCCAAGTGCGAGAAGGCGTTGATCTCCGGTGAGGCCAAGACGGTGAAGGTGTCGTTGATCCCTTCCCGCTTAACGTGTTCGAGCAACGGCTTCGCAAGGTCGCGGAGCCGTTTGGTTGCGATCGGTGAGTTGGCGACTTTGTGCTGTCGGATGATCTGCCGATTGACGTCCCTGCCGATTCGGATTTCCTCCGCGAGCGACAGGCCCAAAGTCTCTTGGCCGAAGTCGTCAGCGGTCTTGGTGAGTCCTTGGCCCAACTTGACCGTGTCGCGGAGCAGTTGTACGGGATTCAGGTCGGCCGATGGAGTTGGCTTGGTTTTGGCCGCCGTCTTAGGAGTGTCAGTCGGCTGCGGCTTCGCTGGGACCGGCTTCGGCTCTGGCGTCTTTGGGTCGTCGGCTTTCACGGGGCGCGAGGCGTCATCGCGGCGGACGCTTTCCGGGGATTTCAATTCACGGTCCACGTCATCAACGATCCCGCCACGAACTTCTTTGGCGATTTCTTGACCGGCGTCCTTGATGGACTCCCGCGTCTTCTTGCCTTCGTTTTGGATCACAACGATCGCGAGAGCGAGCAAAGCGATCACGACGGATATGGTGCCAAGCGACTTTTGCATGATGAAGTCCGACAGAAGAAGAACAACGGACCTCGATCGGTCAGCCGATGTAAGTGACGGCGTTTTGCCACTCGTGGGGATCACTCAGTTGGTCGGCCAACTCCAGAAAGTCGATGACAGCGGAAAGCTGGCCGTGCGGCCGAATCATGAAGATTCCCGGTGATGCGTGACCGGCCGCGAGATGTTGTTCCAGGTGAGACTTCATCGTGGATTGATCTCGTGTCACCAAGATGCATTCCTCTTGTTCGGCCCACAGAAGAATGGCCGGGTCGTCTGTTCCCAATGGGACGCAATTGGGATCGCCGACACGCACAACGTCCAACGGAGATTCGGCCGTCGCGTTGTGACGGCGAACGGCGGACCAAGCGGGGCCGCGCAAGTGCTCGTCGAGAACGAATCGGAGCGACATCGTTCAACGGACTCCCGCGGTCTGTTTCGCCGCAAGCCGGCGTCGCAGTTCGGCTAAGTCTGGAGTGGCCGGGGCGTTCGCCGCTTGTTGTCGCACGTCCTCGTGACACTGTTCGACGTACTCGTTGCTGGCGGTCTGATTTTCCAAGTGAAACGCGACGACTTTGTAGATCGTGGCCAGCGGCAGCGACGGGAACTCCTCCCACAGCGACTCGGCCGAGTAGCCTTCGTTGAACAACGCTACGACGTGGTGATATCCGATTCGATGACCCGAAATGCGGATGAATCCACCCGCATCGGCAACCAGAAAATCAGGGAGTGATTCGATCAACTTTGTCATGGCGACGCTCGATTGAGGTTTGTGTTCGCGAATGATGCGTCTTCATTTTGCAGGACAGATGCAGGGGTCAGGCACTTCGGAATTTCGGAATTGGCCGAACGAAACGCTGACCATATTCATAACCGCTCCCGGCCAATTCCGAAATTCCGAAGTGCCTGACCCCGGTCTTATCGTTCGGATACCGTCAGCCATTACCTTAAATTCAGTGGCGGACGGCATCCCCATCTTCTCGCGTATTCCCAAATGAGCTTCTTCTCCGCGTAGGCGAGAAACGCTTTTTGCGGTTCGCTGACATCAAACCACTGAGCGATATCCCAAATCGCGACGTAGAGATGCCGAAGCGACCAATCCGCATACTTTTCGGAATAGAGTGTTCGCTTGTTGTGACATTTGATCGGCCGGTTTCGAACATTCTTTGTTTGTCCGATGTAAACGGTCGCTTTGTCCGAGGCTATTGCCGGGCTTGAAACGTGCGGTGCCAACTTGAAGTGGCCGAGAAGATACAGCCCGGGGTAGTCGCTACCGTCTTCACAGTCGTCCGGAGGATCCACGAGTTCGCTTCGATTCGACCAAAGCACCCAAGGGCTAAACTTCAACTCCGGTTCTTTGAGCGGCAAGCTAAGCATCGGTTGTTCTCACGCGGATTGATTCGCTGTGTGGTCCAAGGGCGATCAATCGTTCCAAATCGGGAATTGGGGGTCCGTGACGATGAAGGTTGCTTCCGAGCGAAATTGCGTCGATCCGTTAGTTCGCTCAAGTCGCAGGGCACCGTTCCGCGCGCGAATAAAGAAGCCTGCGTGCGTCACGGCTTCATACGAGACGGCGAGGTTTCCCGCACCCTGGACCAGCGGTGATTGTCGTTTGAATGTGCTGTTTCGAAGAAAGGTCGGATCGGCAGCATTCAGCTTGCGAAAAACAAACTGAAAATCGCCGTGGGTCAAGTAATGGTCCGGCAGATTCACAGATCGAAAAGAAACATGGCTCTGGTCTGAAAGTCCCGGAACCATTTCAAGAGTTGCATTCAGGCCATCGGAAACGTGCGGAGTCACTGCCTTCAAATTCGCGTGTTGGATGAAGACACCGCTTTGTCGATAGCACTGCAATGAGACCAAGCGAGACGCCAAACGCAGTTCGCTTTTCTCATTCTGAAGTTGAGACGCTCTGTCCATTTCCCCCGCTTTCTTACGAGCGGCAATCGCGTCTTCGTATGCACTGAGAAACGCTTGGCGGGCCCCGTGTGTGACACGACCGTATTCCAGGATATCTTCCTTTATCTCCGCTACGGGGATAGCGAACCATCCATCCCGTTCAAAGGCATCTCGCCAAGTTTGAATCGTCTTGGCCTTCGCGGGATTCCCCGTCTTCGATGCCGCGTTCATCAGAACGCTGTGCCGATCCAAGAGAACCTTCTTTGCGCTTCTTAGTCTTGCTTCATAAGCTGCTCTGGCTTGCTCAAGACTTGTTTTCACGGGATCTGGTTTGGGAGGCTTCGCAGGCTCGGCTGGCGTATCAAGTTGCTTGGGACGACCGCTGGCAGACACACACACAACCCGGAAGCCGACGTTGCCGTTGCCGCGACGGTCGGGAGTGACCGCACCGCGATAGGCTGAGCGAGCGCCCCTGCAGTCGTAGGCCCAGGAGCCGCCTCGCAAAACACGAAGATCATTACGTGTCGCCCCTGGTGGATCGCGCTCAACACGTTGAGCGTAATAGTTCTCGTCATACCCGTCCTGACACCACTCCCAGGCATTACCGTGCATATCGTAGAGCCCGAACGCATTGGCCGAGTACGAACCGACCACCGTCGTGCGGTCTTTGAACGGGCCTTTCGTTGTCGTGCCGAACGGGTAGTTGCCGTTCACGTTGGCGTCCTCACCATTCAGCCACGAACCGAAATGAAACGGCGTCGTGCTCTTTGCTCGGCAGGCGTATTCCCATTCCGCTTCGGTTGGCAAGCGATAGCCATGACCGCGCAGGATTGCGACGCTCGCCGATTTGATGGAACCATCAGACCGTTCAATACTTGTGAGCCGATAGCATGGCGTGCGGCTTTCCTGCTCGCTCAGCTTGTTGCAGAACTCGACCGCGTCGAACCACGAGACATTCTCAACGGGGAACCGACTCGTGTTCTGACCGCTGACCTGCTTGCTGTACTTCCCTGACGCAGAAAACCCACTCGGGTTCGTCCCGATGATCTGCTCGTACTGTGCCTGTGTGGTTTCGTGTGTAGACATGTAGAATGCCTTGGTGATCAGCACCCGATGCTGCGGTTGCTGGCCAGCCAGGTTGATTCGGTCGATCTTCTCTTTCGCCAGTGCGTTGACTGCGGCGGTCACGTCCGCGTCGCTGCTGCCCATCATGAACTCGCCCGCCGGAATCAACACAAACTCCATTCCTGTTGACTTTGAAATCAACCTGTTCGGATCTTCGGTAGGCTTTTCGGACGGAATCGTCTCCAGCGTTTGCGGCTCCGCGATGGAAGGCTGCACCGATGCGGGTGAAGGTCTCGGCGGGTGATTGACGTCGGCTGGCTGAGGTTCCCGTGTCGTCGCCGACGAATCACTCTCCAGCTTGGTAGGAACGGAATTGTCGTCTCGTTCTTTTTCCTTGAAGACGTACAACATGAGAGGCGGGATGCTTGCCAAAACCAATACCCAAACAACGGTGGCGATCAGTGTTGGGTGTCGACGAGCAAACGCTTGGAAGTCGCCCTTGATCTGTCGCAACAATTTCCCAATCAAGAACATCGACGACTCTGCCGATCCCTGTCGCTCATGTTGATTCGCCGGTGACTTCGTTTTCGGCGAGGGCAACATCGAAGGTCTGATCGTCTTGCCCGACATTGAACGCGATGTTGGCTCACCGAGTGACGCCGCGCGCTGAGTTGCGGATGCGGATGATTTTGCCGGCACCGGTTCGGAACCCTTGTTCTGAGAATCTTGATCTCGCTGGAGTCGGTAGCTGTTGTCCGCTTCAACAGCGGAGATGATTGCTTGGCCTCTAGTCCCAGAGGCGAGCCGAGTCGTCGCGCGGGCAACGGTTTCATTGGCCGAACTCAGCACGGGCATCAGTTGCAAATCATCCGACACATGTAGCAGCGAATGGCAGCCGGCACAGCGGAGTTGTTTTCCGCGCATCCGATCCGCCAGCTTCAGCGAACTTTGACACACCGGACATTTCGTATCGACCGCTTCGGACTGGCTCGCGGTGAAAGTTTCGGCGGCTCCCAGGAGCACTGTGGCGAAGGCGCGACAACTCGCAAACCGTTGTTCGGGAGACTTGGAAAGCGCACGATGAATCGCGGCGGCGATCGCCGGCGAGATATCAGGACTGAGCGTGGTCAAATTGGGCGGCTCAGCCGTGGCGTGCTGCACATAGAGAGCGGTCGAGGTGGCGTCTTCAAACGGGCGACGTCCCGCCAACATCTCGAACACGGTTACGGCCAACGCATACTGATCCACGCGCCCGTCGCAGCTCTGCCCCATGATGAGTTCCGGGGCCATGTACTCCGGCGTTCCGATCGCCATGCCGGAGCCAGTCACCGTCTTGGTCGAGTTGGCTTGACCCGTGACGGCCGACTTTGCGATTCCGAAATCGCTGAGGTAAGCGTGGCCGTGAGCATCAAACAGAATGTTGGCCGGCTTGACGTCACGGTGGATGTAGCCCTGGCTGTGAACGAAATCGAGAGCCTCGGCAATGCTCGGCAGCCATGCCTTCACTGAGTCCGGCGCCAACGACCTGGTTTTTCCATTCGGTCCGGTCTTCTGTCGATCTTCCAGGCTGCCACCGGGCAAGAACTGCATCACGGCGAAGGGCAAGCCGTCCTGCTCGCCGACATCGCTGATCTTGACGATATGCGGATGCGACAGCCTCACCAACGCACTGATCTCGCGAGCAAACCGCGCGGCGAACTCCGCGTCTTGCAGCATCGCCGCATGAGGCACTTTGACGACGACTTCGGTGCCGAGATTCTTATCCCACGCCTGATACACGGCCCCCATGCCGCCCTCGCCGAGCAAGGCGTCCACGCAATACCGGCCACTCGCCAGTTCGCGCCCGATCCACGTTGCTGTCGATACCCCGCTCATGTCCGGCCTCTGATTCACGCGAGCAATAATGCGGGCGTCATCCTATCGCGAGGCGAGTTTCGGACAATCCAACTGCACAATCCGACTCTGCACTAATGCGGCCGTCGCCTCGTCCTCAAAGGCACGACCAACGTCGATGAAGTCGCCCGCATCACCAAGGGCGATCTCGGATAGCCCCTCCTGAAGAACGGCGAGGCTTTCATCCGCCGCCGATGCTCTCCCAATCCGCGAGCGTTCGTCGAACGACTTCGCGTTAGCGCCCGCGATGCCTGTTGAGCGTCCGCTCGTAGAGGTCCAACATGCGGGGGAGCATTTTGTCGAGGCTGTAGTTTTCTTGGATCATGCGCATGCCGGCGTCTCCAAGATGACGGTGGCCGGCCGGATCGTCGATGACTTGCAGAGCCAGTTCCGTCAGGCGATCGACATCGAAGAAGCCGCCGAGCAGACCGTTCTCGCCGTGACGGATCATCTCGCGCACCGGAGCGGTGTCCGAGGCGAGCACCGTCGCGCCGCAGGCTAGTGAGTTCATCAGCGACCAGCTCAGCACGAACGGGACCGTCAGGTAGATGTGCAGGTCGCCCAGGCTGATGATGTCAGCGAGCTGATTCGGTTCGACTCGGCCGGTGAAGATGAAGCGGCTGAGATCGTAGTTGTCCTGCTTGAGAACATGATCGCGATAGCTTTCGGCGTCGGTGATGCGCTGCATGTCGCCGCCGTAGCAGACTCGGTCGGAGCCGACGCACAGGAAGATCACGTCCTTGCGAGCATCACAAATCCGCTTGGCCACTTTCATGAAGACATCGAACCCGCGCATCGACTCGAACCCGCGTGAGACGTAGGTGACGATCTTCGTCCCCGCCGGAATCTCGCGATCGCCGATGCGCCGCGGCACTTGTCGGCGATGCCAGATGTTCGTGTCGATGCCGTCAAAGATCGCGTCGATCTTCGGCTGATACTCGACCGGGAAGAGGCTCTTCTGCCACTGCGTGGGGGAGTACCCCGCCGCGCACGTTTGCAGGTCCAGCAGGATCATCGCGTTTCGCGTGCGCGAGCGGAGCAGGTCCAACTCTTTCACCGGAATCTCCGGCCGGAAGTCGAGGTCCGAGTTACGACCGTGGTAGTAGTACTCGAAGTAATTGATGATCGGGCAGTCGTAGAGGTCGGCCAGAAACGTGGTCGAGCCGAAGCCGCTGTGACCGACAACGAGGTCCGGCTTGATTTCGGGATGTGCCTTCATGGTTTCGTAGACGCCGTGCGTGTGCCAGACGCAGTTCTCGAACGTGCGGCTGCAATAGTGGACCGTCTTGGTCGCACCGCCGGTCAGCTTGTACTGAAACCGTTGAATGCCATCGAACACACCCGACGGCAGCTCGCACACGAACGAGCAGCGGAAGCCGTGCTTCTTGATGAGATAGCTGGCGATGTGTCCGAACTGAGCGGGAAAGTTTTTGTGGACGAACAGAACGTGCATGAGACTCTCCGGTGAATGATGCGGCCGATCGCCGACAGCCGTTGGCCGATCGCCGTGATACCGTTTTTTGAGAAGTCAGAAAAACGGTATCGCGACGATCGGCTTTCGGCGGTCGGCATTCGGCCGGAAAAATGATTTGTCGATTTAGGCGGCGGCCTTCTTGGCCAGGAACCGTGTTGTGGCGGGCATCTCATCCGCGCCTTTGCGGAGGGCATCGACCTTCAAGACCGACAGCCCTTCCCCTTCGAGGTGTTTCGAGTTGCTGTAGATTGGATCGCGCCAGTTCGGAACGTGCCCGCCATGAACGGCATCGACCATTTCGCGAACTCCATCGACCAGGTCGATCGAGGCTCGGAAGCCGAGCGTGCGACGAATCTTGGAAAAATTCACGCGGTAGTTGCGAGCATCGTCGCCGTTGCGAACTTCCTCGACTTCGATTCCCGGACAGGAGCGAGCGACGATTTGGCCCAGTTGAGTCAGCGTGTAGTTCTGGCTCTCGTCGCCGACGTTGAAGATTTGACTGCCGACTTTCGCGAGCGGTGCTTCCAGAGTCAGCACGCACGCACGAGCGATGTCTCGCGTGTGAACGAACGGTCGCCATTGTTCGCCGTTGAAGACGCGGATCTTTTTGTCGGTGACGGCTTGAGCGCTGAAGAGATTCGCCACGAGGTCGAATCGCGGGCGATGCGACCAGCCATAGGCCGTCGCGAATCTCAGGATCGTCGGCTGAAAATCGGCATCGGCCGTATCGAGCAACGCTCGTTCGGCGTCGATCTTGGTCGTCGCGTACAGCGAGACCGGATTGAGTGGCGAGTCTTCGGACATGATCTCTTCCGAATCTCCGTAGACGCTGCACGTCGAGGCGAACACAAACTTCGTGACGCCGTTGGCCTTCGCCAATTGAGCCATCATTTTCGCGGCCGCGTAGTTCACGGCGATGGTCGTCTCGCGGTCGAGAGCACACGCCGGATCGCCGACGATCGCCGCGAGATGACAGACAGCGTCCATGCCTCGCAGAGCACGCACGGCGTCGCCGATGTTGCGGAAGTCCCCCTTCATCACCTCCAACCGAGGATGAGCGAGCACGTCCGCCAGCGACTCCGTTCCAAACAGTTCGAGATCGAGCACTCGCACGCGATAGCCGGCGTCGAGCAACTGCCGAGTCAGAATCGAACCGATGTAGCCCGCTCCACCGACAACGAGCACGTCTTCGATCTTCGTGTTGGCCGCTTCGCCACGCGGGACGACTCGGTAGTGTTCGCCGACTTTCATGCGTGAGTAACGGACGGCGGCGACGACCGCACACAGCAGCGTCCAAGCGGGCAAGCCGACTTCGAGCGTTTGCTGCGGCTTATCGAACGCGAACGCTCCCAACGCCAAGTGAGCGATCAGTCCGATCCCGCACGCGATCGTGATGGCGGTCAAGCGTTGTTGAACTCGTGAGAACGGGACTGGCTTGTAGACGCGAGTCAGAGCGAACAACACGACGGTCGAAAGTCCGAACCAGCCAGCGTTCATCAAGTAGGTGGAGTTGACTCGGTCGAATAGCGTTCCGATGGGATTGTCCCAGCTCAGGCCGCCGATGACTGCCTGTCGCACAACGGCGGCCAGGACCAGCACGACGTTCGCGGCGATGAAATCGACCACCACGCGAACCGCGAGTTTGTCGGAGGTCAGCGATCCGAAAAGTTGTGTCCACGCGCGGTCAAACAGCTTGCGTGTTCCCGGTATCGTGACGGGCTGAAAGACTGGCAGCGGCAATTCGCCGCTCGTCAGGCCCGGCTGCATCAAGGCTCCCTGCGACATCGTTGGCTCCTTCCGATTGCGTCTGCGTTGAGGCTGGGCGAGGGAGCGGGATTGTCGCCGAGACGACTGATCGCGAACGCTTCCCCGCGGGCGAGACATCGCCCATCAGGATTTTCGGACGCAGGGCATCGGGAGGATGAGCAAACTTTGACGGTCGCGCGGAGGATCGCGATTCCGCAGGCCGTGCCAGCCCGGCACGGAAGAGCGTGTGAAGATTTAGAGCCGCGACCGTGAGGGAGCGGTTGTCAGTCAGGGAAGCAACCGCTCCCTCGCGGTCGTGGCTCTAAAAGTTCACAGCCTCGGAAGCGGCAGAGAATGCCGAATTCCTTGACATCGCATCCGCCGCGGCGGAGCAGTGCCGGAGCACGGAGGAAGACAGATTCCAGCCCATCAGGATCAGGTGTTGATGTTGGACGGGTTCTTAGGCCGCGCGGGCGAAGGGAACCAGCGTGCGTTGCGTCGCGTGCGACAAGACCTTCTCGACCGCGCGAGCGGTGTCGAGCATGTCGGGTTCGCTGAGCGTCGGATGCACGACGAACATCAGGCTCGTGTCGCTCAACTGCCGAGCGTTCGGCAATCGCCGAAGCGGTTTGAGACCGAGCGAGGCGAACGCGGTTTCCTGATAGATCTCGCAGCAGACTCCGCTGCCGCAGGGGATCCCTTCCTTCTGCAACGCTTTCACGATCAGGTCGCGAGTCCAACCGGACTGAAGCAGGTCCGGTCGCACGAAGGCGTAGTGTTTGTAATAGCTGTGGCAGACATCGTCGTTGGGAGTCTCGATGCGGAGGCCGGGGATGTTTGACAGCGCATCATCCAATGTGGCGGCGTTGCGGCGGCGAGCCTCGACCCAATTGGGCAACTCGCGCAGAGCACAGCGGCCGACGGCGGCCTGCATCTCGGTCATCCGCCAGTTGGTGCCGAGCGACTCGTGAGTCCATTTGAAGATCGTCGGGTGCTCGCGGTTGTAGACGGCGTCCCAATCTTTGCCGTGGTCTTTGTAGCTCCACGCGCGGCCCCAGAGGTCTTTGCGATTGGTCGTCAGCATCCCCCCTTCGCCGCCGGTCGTGATGATCTTGTCCTGACAGAACGAGAACGCGCCGATATGTCCGATCGAGCCGACCGGCTGATTTTTGTAGGTCGCTCCGTGAGCCTGAGCACAATCTTCGATCACGAATAACCGGCTGTCGTGAGCGAGGTCCATGATCGGGTCCATGTCGCACGGCCAACCGGCGATGTGAACGGGGATGATGGCTTTCGTGTCGGGAGTCAGTGCGGCCTCGATCGTTTTGGCGGAGAGATTGCCGCTGATCGGATCGACGTCGGCGAAGATCGGCCGAGCACCTCGTGCCCACACGGCGCTGGCGGTCGCGATGAACGTGCGCGGCGGGACGATGACGTCGTCGCCCGGCCCGATGTCGAGTGCCTGCAACGCCAACTCCAGCGCCAGCGTACCGTTGGCCAACGAGATGGCGTGATCGCAATCGACGGCGGCGGCGAACTCTTTCTCGAAGAGCCGACATTCTTGTCCGGTCCAATAATTCACTTTGCCCGATTTCAGCACTGCTTGAACGGCATCGCATTGAGCTTCATCAAAGACGGGCCAAGGAGCGAAGGGCTTGGATCGAACTGGCGTTCCGCCATCCGTGGCGAGAAGTTCGAGAGGCATAACGGAATCCTTTCCGAGAAATCATCTCAAATCTCAAATCTCAAATCTCAAATCTCAAATCTCAAATCTGCCATCTGCCATCTGCCATCACATCGCCCACCGCAGCATCGTCGCCCCCCACGAGTAGCCGACGCCGAAGCCGACCAGCATCACTCGGTCCCCCTGTTTCAGGCGGCCGGCTTTGTGAGCTTCTTTCAACGCGATGGGGATCGTGGACGAGACCGTGTTACCGCAGTGGCTCATGGAGACATAGAACCGTTCCGGCGGGATTTCGATTTTGTCCCGCAGGTGTCGCAGCATGTATTCGTTGGCTTGATGGAAGACGAAGAGATCGACGTCATCGAAGGTGATCCCCGCGCGACTGCAAATGCCGGCGACTAAGTCGGGGACGGCATCCAGCGTGAAGAGAAAAATCTCTGGGCCATTCATGAAGAGCGTCGGCGGGACCAGAACGTGTTCGTCGGCGTCTTCGACTCCGCCGCCACTGGCGAATCCAGCGACCGGCTTACGCATCCCACCGGTTTGGACGATGAGGTTCTTGGCTCCTCGGCCATCGGTGCCGTACACGAACGGCCCGATCGCGGGAGCTTGGGCATCGAGCGGTTCTTGAGCGGTGATCAACGTCGCGGCCGAGGCGTCGCCGAACAGCGTCCGCACCGACATATCTGTCGGCGTGATGAACTTCGTGTAGGTCTCGGCCGTGACGACCAGCACGTTGCGGACTTGCCCGGTTTCAATCAATCCCTTGGCCATGCCGAGACCGTAAATGAATCCCGAACAACCGAGGTTGAAGTCGAGTGCTCCGCAACTGGTCCGCAGGCCGAGCCGATTTTGCAGCAGGCAAGCGGTCGTCGGCAGGAAGTAGTCCGGGGACTGCGTGCAGAGCATCAAATAGTCGATGTCTTCCGGCTGACAGGCACCCGACTCGAACAGCTTCGTGACCGCTTTGACCGCGAGGTCGGACGACAATTCCTCTTCTTCGGAGATGCGTCGTTCTTGGATGCCGGTCTTGCTTTGAATTTTCGTCGGCGACCAGTTGGGCGCGACCTCGCACAACTGCGGGTTGTTGAGAACCTGCGGCGGCAAGTAGTACTCGATGGCTTTGAGGATTGCCTGCATGAGTCATCTCTTGAGGGCCTTGCGGGGATCAGACGCGCGGCAGGGCTGTTTGTCCGTCGCCGCGCCGATTACGCGGCCATCTTCGTGGGACCGAGTTCCGCCGTGACCTCGTCCATCAGGTCTTCGACGGTGTGACACCGCAGGATCGTGCCGGGAGCGACCCGCACTCCAAAGTCTTCATCGAGCAACGCGATCAATCCGATAAAGGCCATCGAACTCCAACCGGGGATGTCCTGCAACACCGAGTCCTTGTCGATCGTGCCGGCGCTGACATCAAACAATTCATGCAACGCGGCAAGGAATCCAGACGCATTCATAACGGTCTCTCCTGAACTAGTGCGCTCGGCGTGGGTCTCCCGACCCCGCCGCTGCGCTGACCGAAGGTCTCCCAAGCGCGCGGCTTGTAGCAGAGGCCGCCCAAAACCGGCAACACGAATTGCGAGGTCCACAATCTGGCGATGTGAGATCAACTATCGCGACGCCGCATCCGGCCAGTCCCACAGACGCACCGTGCGATCGAGACTGACGGTTGCGATTCGCGGCGAGTTGGGGACCGACGTCAGATCGTGGATCGGTTGGCCGGTCGTGAAGGTTCTCACGCAACGTCCCGATGACACGTCCCAGCCGCGCAGAGAACCGTTCCAACTCGCGCTGATCAATTCCTGACGAACCCAACCCAGGCCGGAGACCGCTTCAGGCTGATGGAACTCGCGCAGCGATTGGCGAGTCGTCATGTCCCAGACTTTCAGGTTTCCGTTCCAATCGCCGCTGATCAATTGCTGGCCATTCGTGCTCAGCAGTAAGCGGCTGATTTCCGTGTCGTGTGCCTTCATCGACTGAGTGATTTGGCGAGTCGCCGCGTCACGCCAAATCAGTTGCCCATCCGCGCCGGCGGAGATGAGCGATTTGCCATCCAACGAATACACCGCTTGCTTCACCGCGCCGCGATGATCTGGTTTCAACTGCTTTGAGCCGCGTCCATCCACGAACAACAACGAGCCGTCACGCATTCCCATCACGAACTCCGGCGACTTCGTGTTTGGCCGAAACGCGACACAGACCACCGGAGACGGCAATCCCGTTCGTTCGACTCGTGTCGGTTCCGGCTTGTCGAACTTCCAACCGACAAAGCCTCGGTTCAAGTCTGTGACGGCGACCAATCCATCTGGAGACCACGTCAGGCTCAGCAGTGGCGACGGTTGGCTCGGTTCGAGTTTGATCGGCGGATCGTTGAGGTCTCGCCAGACCAACACGTCGCCGTTCGCAGACCCGGCCGCCAACAGTTTGCCGTCGGGACTGAATCGGACCAGCGCGAGCCGATCGGTCTTCGTCTGCACGTCGCGCGGAGTGAGCGAAGGCTCGGAAGTCTTGGATGAACCGCAGCCGCTGAGCGAACAAGTCGAAACGAGCAGCCAGATCAGCCAGCATCCAATTTCATTCTTAAGCGAGCGGCGCGGCGTCAGCCCCCCGGTCTTTCGTGGCCAAGCTTCCTTCAGCTCACCAGATTGGTTGTGGAAACAGACGGGCGAAAGGCTGTGGCTCGTGAGCGCGGTGGCGTGCCAGCCGAGGGGGTTGGCGACCGATGGCTCCGTCATGTTCGCGGGAGATGTCTTCATATCTGGAATGATAGTGGCTACGCAGCCGATGGCTGTCGAAGAAGGTGCGCGAGTCTTAGCGTCGGGCGGCAATGTGTTCGATGCGCCGTTCGCCGAGCACAGTTTTGGATTTCGACATGACCGAGGGGGTCATCACGAACCTGTCGTTTATACACAACTTGATCAGTCTTTCGGATCGAAGGCGAGCCAGGCGGTGGCGAAGTCGGTCATTCTGCGAAGTCCGATCCAGAGGGGTTTTGGGCCGGGTGGTAATTCTGTGGCTCGGTTGTTGTAGCCGCCCAGTTGTGTCAGCAGGCGTGTGAAGTCCGACAGCAGCGGCGGTTTCTTGGGGAGTGGCTTCTTCTTCACGACTCGCCAGACCGACTTCCATTCGCTGTCGGCGAACACTGCGGTGCAGGGGAGCTTCGGGCAGGTGCGGTTCAGGTACGTCAGGTGCAGCACGCGCCATGCGATGAGCTTGTAGAACGCCAGGCAGTTCTTCAGACGGTGATTGGTTTCCAGTTGGATGTCACGGTCAGGGCGC
>JBJXEX010000109.1:0-6279 GCA_046156195.1 Planctomycetaceae bacterium
TCGACGGCGGCGATGGGAATGATTTCCTCAGCGGCGGAACTGGAAATGATTCTCTGCTCGGCGGACTGGGCGTTGACGTGCTGAATGGGAACGACGGCCACGACTCGCTGCTGGGCGGCGACGGCAACGACGCTCTGCGAGGCAACGCGGGCAACGATCTGATCACCGGCGGACTCGGCAACGACAGCGTCCTGGGGGGCGATGGCCTCGACACCATGACCGGCGACGCGGGGGACGATTCGCTCAGCGGCGACCTCGGCAACGATTCGCTCGACGGCGGCACCGGAGCCGACACGCTGCTCGGCGGCGACGGAGCCGACACGCTCGAAGGCGGAGTCTCCAATGACTCGCTTTTGGGCGGAACGGGGGACGATTTGATGCGCGGCGGCGAAGGAGACGACACACTCGACGGCGGCGACGGCAACGACACGCTGCTCGGCGGCGACGGAGCGGATCAACTCGCCGGCGGCAACGGCAATGACGCCATCAACGCCGGCCAAGGCCACGACATCGTCAACGGCGGAGCAGGCAACGATTCGATCCTTGGCAACGAAGGAAACGACACGCTACGCGGCGGGTCGGGCAACGACGTGCTGCTTGGCGGAGATGGCGATGACAACCTCGATGGCCAAGGAGGTGCGGATACGCTCGGCGGGAACGAAGGAGTGGATACTTTGAACAACACGCTGGGCGATCTCATCAATGAGACGTTCGCGTTGTCGGCGGCACTGATGGCGGCGCTGGAATAATTCAGGCGGGCGGGGTCCGCCGTGGCGGATCAGCCCCCCGGTCTTGTGGTGAGGGAATCGGAAATCGACGCACGCGAGCCGCGTGCGCCACAGCCACGGCGTCAGCCATCGGATCACATTCGCCTCAGCGACTCCAACTCCGACAGTCGGCTCGGTAAAGTTCGCGAATGACACAAAAACTCTTTGCAGAACTGGGGCTTTCACCAGAGTTGTTGAAAGCGGTTGAACGGATGGGCTTCGAGCAGGCGGCCCCGATTCAGGCCGAGGCGATTCCGAAGCTGATGGCCGGAGGTGACCTGATCGGGCAATCGCAAACCGGATCGGGCAAGACGGCCGCGTTCGGAATCCCGGCGGTCGAGCTGGTCGATCCGAAGAGCCGCGCGGTGCAAGTGCTGATGCTCTGCCCGACTCGCGAATTGGCGTCTCAAGTCGCGGAAGAGATTGCCAAGCTGGCGTACTTCAAGAAAGGGGTCCGCGAGCTGCCGGTCTACGGCGGGCAAAGCTACGAGCATCAATTTCGCGGACTGAAGGCCGGGCCGCAGATCGTCATCGGCACGCCCGGACGAATCATCGATCACATCGGCCAAGGGACGCTGAAGCTCGACAAGGTGAAGATGGTCGTGCTCGACGAGGCCGATCGCATGTTCGACATGGGCTTCCGCGAGGACATCGAAAAGATTCTCGAATCGATACCGACCGAGCGTCAGCTTGTGTTGTTCTCGGCCACTCTGCCGCCCCCCATCAAGAAGATCATCGAACGCTTCACCCGCGAGCCGGCTCACATCCGCATCGAAGCGACGAGCATGACGATCCCCGCCATTGATCAGAGCTACGTCGAAGTCGATTTCCGGTCGCGAACCGAAGTCCTCTGCCGGCTGATCGACCTCTACGACGTGCAGTACGGCTTGATCTTCGGCTTCACCAAAGTGCAGGTCGATGAGCTGACCGAAACACTGATCGCTCGCGGGTACAGCGCGGACAAGCTGCACGGCGACATGACGCAAGCGATGCGCGAGCGAGTGATGAAACGCTTCCGCGATCGCAAGGTGGAACTGCTCGTGGCGACCGATGTGGCCGCTCGCGGGTTGGACGTCGATGACTTGGAGATCGTCTTCAACTACGAACTGCCGCACGATGCCGAAGACTATGTGCATCGCATCGGCCGCACGGGCCGAGCGGGCAAGAGCGGCAAAGCGATCAGCCTCGTCACCGGCCGCGAGTTCGGCCGCTTGCAACAAGTCATGCGCTTCACGAAGGCGAAAATCGAACGGATCTCGGTCCCCCGTTTGGAAGACCTCGAAGTCAAACACGCCAACCGCATGGTCGAGGCGCTGCGAAATACGATTCAAGAGGGTCAGTTCAAACGCCAAGACAAACTGCTGGAAGACTTGATCGAGTCCGGCCACGCCCCCGGCGAGATCGTGTCGGCGTTGATGCACTTGTTGTCGGGCGAAAGCGGGCGGGCACCGGAGCGCATTCGTGAAGACGATCCACGACAGGCTCGCCCCGCGGCGCGCAGCGATTCCCGTTCACCGCGCGGAACACGCGACGAAGGGCGCGAGCCGTCCGACCGCGCTCGGCGCGGCGCTCCCGACAGCGCTCGGCGCGGGTCTCCCGACCCCGACGATTTTCAGACCGCCAAACGGATCGACGAGTCAGGCACCTGGCTGAAATTCAATGTCGGTCACAATTACGGAGTCTCGCCGGGAGACTTCGTCGGCTGCATCGCCAACGAAAGCGGACTGCCACGTACGGTCATCGGCCCGATCCAAATTCTGCCGACGATCAGCTTCGTGCAAGTCGCCGCCGAACATGCCGAACACATCCTGCAATCGGTGATCGGCACTCGCCTGCGCGGCCGCAACGTCAACGCGATGATCGCCGCCCCACCGCGTCCCGACTCGCGCCCCGAGCGCCGGCCAACTCGCTGATCATTCGAGCCGAAGCACGATCGGAAGCGCGACCGTTGATTAGGGCGACGGCCCCAGCGGCCTCATGCCGTTGGTGAAGCAGATGGTGGGCTAGTTTGGCAATCGTGACTCGCCACGGCGGAGCAAAGCCGAACCGCGGATGAAGAACGACAATGACCTTCCACTTCGACCAACGATTCTTGCAGATGCACGATTCAAAACCGTTGGTCTGAGGCCGAGCCTCGCTGGAGTTTTCATTGCCAGTCGAAATCAATCGGCGAGTCGATGTCGGGATGCAAGCTCTCATGCACCGGGCAATGTCTCGCGGCTGTTTCGAG
Organism: Planctomycetaceae bacterium; assembly: GCA_046156195.1. Lineage (GTDB taxonomy): Bacteria > Planctomycetota > Planctomycetia > Planctomycetales > Planctomycetaceae > SXKJ01. Next base: position 2,998 of record JBJXEX010000109.1, read on the forward strand.
CTTGGTGCGATCGGCAGCAGAGACCTTCGCGGCTTTGTCGGCGGGGATCGTCACTGTGACGGGCAGTCGGCCGATGCGGCGGATCGGTTGCTGGACCATCTCTTTCGCGACGTGGATACGCGTGCCAATCAGGTCGATCTGATTCCGTTCGGCGACGATCCCCATGATCGTCATGACGCAGGTACCGAGTGCTGTCGCGACAAGATCGGTGGGTGAGAAGCTTTCTCCTTTGCCGTGATTGTCCAGCGGCGCGTCGGTCGCGAGCTTGGCTTTTGAGGGACCGTGCGTCGCCGCACAGCGGAGTTGTCCTTCGTAGACGATGTCGATTTCCACGGCCATAAGTTGTGCTCCTGTCTGCAAAGTCACCCGAAGCGTCATCTAGGGCGAACGCCCCGTCATCGGAAGCCGGCGAAGCGTTCGCCCTCGCTGACGCTCTTTGAAGTTGCACGCTTTGAACTCGGCTCCGCAGAGATTTGTCAATTTCTCGAGTCGTCTTCATTCCTTTGACCAGATTCCTTTGATTCATGAGGTGAAGCTGTGTTGAAGGAGGGCAATCAAAGGAATCTGGTCAAAGGAATGAAACGAATGAATTCGGGCCTGATTCTTGGTGTCGTGATCGAACTTGTTCGAAAGAGCGCAACTTCAAAACTGACGCTTCGAGATGGCTCGAAACCGGTCTTCGCCGAGATTGGGTTGGCGGATATGGTACTGCCCGCTCGACTGCCCGCCGATGGTGCGAAGTGTCTCTCGGAAGGAACCAAGGGGACCGATCATGCCGATTAGCATTCAACGCGAACTCCCTCAAGAACTCGCCGATGTCCAAAAGGTCTTGGCGGCCAAGGCTCGCGATTACGGGTTGGACTTCTTCGAGACGAACTTCGAGGTCGTCGATTACGACGAGATGTCGATGCTCGCCGCCTTTGGTGGATTCCCTGTCCGCTATCCTCACTGGCGATTCGGTGCTCAATATGACGAGCTGTCAAAAGGCTACGAGTACGGCCTGCAAAAGATTTACGAGATGGTGATCAACACCAACCCGTGCTACGCCTACTTGCTGAAGTCCAACTCGCTGATGGACCAGAAGCTGGTCATCGCTCACGTTTACGGTCATTGCGACTTCTTCAAGAACAACGCTTGGTTCCAGCCGACGAACCGCAAGATGCTCGACGAGATGGCCAACCACGCGGCGCGCGTGCATCGCTACATCGACCGCTACGGGCACGAGGAAGTTGAAGCATTTCTCGATGCCTGTTTGTCGCTGGAGGACTTGGTCGATCCGCACTCGCCGCACATTCGCCGGCGCGATGAAGTCGTCACCTCGTCGGCCGCCAGCCCGATCGGCAAGAACAAAGACGATGAAGAAAACGACGACACGCCCGGCAAGCTGCCGTCCAAAGATTACATGGACGACTTCATCAACCCGCGCGCCGCCCTCGAAAAGGCCGACAAGGAACAAAAGGCGAAACAGAAGAAGAAAGAAGAGCCACGCAACTTCCCGCCGGAACCAGAGCGTGACTTGTTGCTGTTCCTCTTGGAGCACGCGCCGCTCAAGCCGTGGCAGCACGACATCCTGCAAATCGTCCGCGACGAAGCGTACTACTTTGCTCCGCAGGCGCAGACGAAAATCATGAACGAGGGTTGGGCCAGCTATTGGCACTCGACCATCATGACGACGTTCGGACTGAATGACGGCGAGGTCATCGACTATGCCGACCACCACTCCGGCACAATGGCGATGAGTCCGAATCGGCTGAACCCGTACAAGATCGGCATCGAGCTGTATCGCGACATTGAAGAGCGCTGGGACAAAGGCCAATTTGGCCGCGACTGGGAAACGTGCGAGGACTACGACGAGAAACGGCAGTGGAACAAAGACCTGAAGCTCGGCCGCAAGAAGATCTTTGAGGTCCGCCGCATCCACAACGACGTGACCTTCGTCGATGCCTACCTGACTCCAGAGTTCTGTCAGAAGCACAAGCTCTTCAGCTTTGCCTACAACGACGGGAACGACAATTACGAGATCGCCTCGCGACAGTTCCAAGAGATCAAGCAGCAGATGCTGACGAGCCTGGCCAATCACGGCCGGCCATTCATCTACGTCACCGATGGCAACTACAAGAACCGCGGCGAGCTGTATCTCAAGCACAAGTTCCAAGGGGCGGAGTTGAAGCACGACTACGCCCGCGACACGCTCGCCAATCTGCAACGCATCTGGGGCCGTCCGGTCCACATCGAGACCATCGTGGACGAGAAGCCGGTCGTGATTTCGTTCGATGGAACGAAGCACGATTTGAGGCAGAAGCCCTAGTGTGGCACGACGCTCCGCGTCGTGAAGAATGAGAGTGTGGCACGACGCTCCGCGTCGTGAATCGCGACGCGGAGCGTCGCGCCACAATCTTGCGAGCCGCCTGTGCGACGCGGCCGGTCTCGGCGAAAAATGCGGGATTGTGGTAATTCGGCTCGTCAAAATCGGCCCGAACGCCGAACGGTTAGAGAAGACGCCGAAGAATTCCCGTTGACGCAGAGGCGTCTCTTCTGACCCAATAGCACAATCTTCCCTGACGTAAGCTTTCCTGACCTTCCTGCCAATCGCGGTACGCACGACGCCAGCCGCAGCGATCTTTCTGAACTGAACATCGAAGGGTGAGAGACACATCGCCGGCCGCGTGCCGCGATCTGTCTCTCGCCCTTCGTCCGTTTCAGCCCACACCGGGAGGTGTGCCATGAGCCTTAGCCAAGCACTTTCGCAAGAACTTCCGCGACTCGTCGGATTGAATTCCACGCAGCCGACAACCGTCACGCTCCCGACGACCAACGGCGTGGACATGTCCGTCGATTTCACGATCGTCGAATCGCTGAGCTGTGCGTTTCGGCAACTTCGCATGGACGTGCCGCACCTCGCCGGGGCGTCCTTCGCCGTGCTCAAGCAATGGGCCGACGCCCTGTCGCAGCGGATCACCTACCTGCTGGAAAACATCGGCCCCTTGGAGTTCGATCCGACCACGCAGCAAGTCCTCATCCGTTCCAAGTCGCCCGACCTGCGCACCGGCGGAGCGAAGTACTACGAGGTGCTGTTGCAGTGCCAATCGGCCGGCCGCTTCTATCTGCGACGCTTCCATTCCGACCCGGCCCAATGTGGCCGAGACCAAGTCGATCTCGCCATGACCCACGAGACGCTGCTGAAACTTGTGGACGACTTGCTCGCAACGGTGCCTTAGAACGACAGCGCACTTTCGTAGCCGCGTTCGCCAGAACGCGGGCTTGGGCACCCCGCGTTCTGGC
>JBJXEX010000110.1:0-28901 GCA_046156195.1 Planctomycetaceae bacterium
CGGCCCTGCCAACCGTGCGGCTCCAAACAGGCTTGACGAATCGCGGAAAACGAAGTGCCGCACGGATGGCAGGGCCGGAGCACGGAGGAAGACGGTCTGAAAAAAACGCCTTGGCTGTTTGCAGCCATCAAAACACGAAGTTGTACTTGGACAGGTTCTAAAGTGAGTGCCATTGAGCGTTCGCCCTCGCTCACGCGTCGGGTTACTTAAATCCTGCCGTTTGTCCAAAAGAAAAACGCCTCGTCCGAGTTGGGCGAGGCGTTTTTGTCAGCGGAGGTCAATGTCGTTTTCGACAAGCGGTCACTGATAGTTGTCCGAAGCTGGCTGGCCCTGACGCTGTCCGTTTGGCGTAAGCTGGCTGGCATAGATTCTGGAGTTAATGTTGGCGCTAACGGCCTCAACGCGCCCATCACAGAATCCGATGTTGGCGATCCCCGAATGGTTGGAACTCGGCCGCGGTGCCATCCCAATGGCGGCTCCCGCGTAGTTAAAGTTGATCGCACTTGAGGTAAGCGCCGGAGCCGTGACCAAGACCAAAGGGGTCGTCGCTGGAGCACCCGTATTCATGATTGTGCCGATTTTCGTTGTGGCGTTGCTATAAGTGAAAATACCAAAGCCCAAGTCCCCCGTGTTGACGCTGGTCTGGTAGGTTGTGTTGCTGCACCAGAGGTTCGACTGCAAATTCTCGGCGATCAGATAGGTATTGGTCTGGCCATCGGCATCGGCGATGTAGTCGAGAGACATCGATGTCCCAAGGTCGCTGGTGGTATTGTTGACGCCAGCGGTCGTGAGCGGAGCACACCGCCAAAATACCCCTGTAGAGCGAGCGATGAGCAGATCCGCAGAGTCGATCGCGCCACCGCTTCCATTGCCGTCGATTCCCAAACCGTTGTGAGTCTGAGTATTCGGTGCTACCGCCGAATTCATGTAGCCGACGTTGGCAACATAAGAGATCCCACCGGGCACTCCGTTGTTGGTCAGGTCGACAGGACAGGTCAAAACCCGAATGACTGGCGGCGGAGCGGCCGCGCTAAACGGGGTTGCTGGGGCTGCACCGGCGTATTCGGTAATCGCTCGGTGAATCGGCGCACTGTCGAGGTGCGGAAACAATGACACCACCCAGCTATAAACGGGCGGGGTCGCATTGGTGCCATGCCAGTTGACGAGCGGAGGCACCTGACCCCGATTTTGCGAGGCAAAGGCATTCACGGCGAGACAGACTTGCCGCAGGTTGCTCTGGCATTCCAGCTTTCGGGCCGTGGCCCGGGCGCTTTGCACGGCCGGAGCCACCAAGGCGATCAAGGTGGCGATGATCGAGATCACCACCAGCAACTCGATCAGAGTGAACCCCGACCGACGTTGCGAACGGACAAATTTGCGGGTCAGTTTCATGGCACGAACTCCTGGAACGATGGTGGCCGATGGGCGAATGGCAAAATGCTAGGCAAACTTTTGACGACAAACAACCGGGGAACTTTTCGCGGACGAACGGCTGGCGTTGATCCGTCTTCCGCAGAGGTCGCCGTCATTCTCGATCACCGGCCGGGGCGGGCAAACTCCATGCAGCGGGTCGAGCAGGTCCGATCTTCTTAGTTCCGGCGAAGATCGTTGTCGTTGTCACAGCGATCTAGGGAACAGACTCGGAATCTGTGACTGTTACGCAGAAAGGGTTTCTCGCGAAGGCACAATTGATCGAGCCGCGCCCGTCAGGAAGCGATTGCATCCCGCTTCCTGACGGGCGCGGCTCGAAACACAACGGTAGAACTCTAGCACGAGAAACGCGACGAGCCAGCAAAACGTCACGGCGACCAGTGGTTAGGCAAGCGGCAGATGAAAAAGTACCGGTCCAGTGTGCCGCCGGCGCTAGCCTCGGAAGGGGGGGAATAACGTGGTGTTGACGATGGTTTGCGTTCGGCAGGGATTTGTTGCGCTTGAGGCCCGAAGGGTCGTCACTCGATAGCCCAGGGCGCTAGCCCTGGGATCGGCGAAACGACATTGGTCTTAATCCCCAAAGGGGCGTGACTCGCGAACGTCAGACGAGTCGCGCCCCGTTGGGGCTTAAAACCTGCCTTGTGGCGCGTCCCCAGGGCTAGCGCCCTGGGCTATCGAGTCGCGCCCCGTTGGGGCAGATGCCACGAAACAAAAGCCAACCGTTCTCGTCAGCCAATACCTCTCGCAAGGCCAAGTTTTCAACAGCCTCGCCTCGGGCTTTTGAGCCGCGTTTTCCGATTCGGCCCGACGCTAGCGAGTTCGGCTCACCGGTCTACTTTCTCTTGCTGCTCGCTTTACTTCGGCAACAGGGCCACCAAATCCGGGTGCGGGCGAGCGATCACATCGGCCATGATCAGCTTGCCTCCCAGACGTTCGACGGTCGCCTTGCCCGTTTCGATCGCCGTCTGCACGGCGGCCACGTCTCCGCGAACCATGATCGTGATGTACGCGGCTCCGATCTTTTCTTTGCCTCCCAATGTCACGTTCGACGACTTCAACATGTCGTCCGTCGCGTGCAGAGCGGCCACTAATCCTTGAGTCTCCAGCAAACCCACAGCTTCAGTATTCATCGCACCCTCTCTTGGAACGCGGGAATCGTACAACCCCAACAACGGACTAAAAACCGGCGGCGCATCGACCAGCTTCAACGTCTCCTCCAGCGGAGCCGGCAGGATCGAGACTGTGCATTGGCTGCCCATGCGTCGAGCCAACTCGGCTCCTCGTTCGGCGGCGGCCATGATGGCTCCCGTTTCGCCGATCAGCTTCAGGCATTGCTGCGGACCATCGGTACTTTCGATCCCAATGATCCGCACGCTGGCCGTCTTCACACAGGCATCCGCCACCATCAGCGACGGTCCCAAGTAGTTTACTTCCAGCAGAGCCAAACTCAGTCGTTTCGTCATCATGCTTCTCGTAATCACCCGGCCGATGGAGCCGTAATCCGCTGTCACGATTCGGATGTTGGCAGAAATCGGCCGATGCTGAAACCCCGATTGGTCGATTGCGATGTGGTCTGGAAACGAAACTAACCCAACGCATCAGCGATGGCGGGCGCTCCACCTCATGATGATCTTGGAACCGAAGGTTCGTGAAGCATCCGCCCTCGCTGACGCGCTTTGAGGTTGCGAGATTTGAATTTGTCTCCGCTTCGTTTTGTCAGTTTCTCAGCTTGTCTTCATTCCTTTGACCAGATTCCTTTGATTCAAGGGGGCAACCGGTGCCTGCGGTTTCCAATCAAAGGAATCTGGTCAAAGGAATGAAATGAATGAATTCGGGTCTTTGACTTGGCGTCGTGGTCGAATTTGTTTGAAAGAGCGCAACTTCAAAACTGACGCATCTGGTTAGTTTCGTTTTATGGCTCGCTCGTTTGTGGTGATCCGTCGCCGCGCTATACTCCTGCCACACACACGGAGACCCAATCATGAACTGGCTTCAAGAATATCAACGCAACGTCACGCGACGTTATTTCTTCTCACAAGGTTCGCAGGCGCTGGGATGGGCCTCGCTGGCCTCGCTGATGGGGCGCGAGTCGGGACTTGCCGGTGCGGCGGAAGTGGCTCCCGTTGGCTCAGCGGTGAAGACGAATCTGACTCATCACATCGCCAAGGCAAAGCAGGTCATTTACCTCCACATGGTTGGTGGCCCGCCCCAAATGGACCTGTTCGATTATAAGCCGGTGATGAACGACTGGTACGATAAAGACCTGCCCGATTCGATCCGTCAGGGTCAGCGGCTGACGACGATGACCAGCGGCCAGGCACGCTTTCCAATCGCGCCGTCGAAGTTCAAATTCGAGCAAGCGGGCGAGTGCGGCATGTGGCTCTCGGAATTGCTGCCTTGGAAAAAGAAGATGGTTGACGACATGGTCTTCATCCGCTCGATGAACACCGAGGCCATCAACCATGAGCCAGCCATCACCTACATCCAAACGGGCAACCAATTGACCGGCCGACCGTGTCTCGGCGCGTGGGCGTCATACGGACTTGGTTCGCTCAACGAAGACCTGCCGAGTTTTGTGGTCATGGTCGCGAAGCCGACGAATACCGAGCAGGTGCAAGCTATCTCCGCGCGACTCTGGCAAGCAGGTTATCTGCCGGGTGAGCACGCCGGAGTTTCGTTCCGCTCCGCCGGCGATCCGATTCTCTACATCAACAATCCGCCTGGTGTCTCCACCGAGATTCGTCGCAAGACGCTCGATGGTCTCCGGCAGCTCAATGAGCTGACGCTGCAACAAATCGGCGATCCGGAGACGCGGACCCGCATTGAGAATTACGAACTCGCGTTCCGCATGCAGGCCAGCGTCCCGGAGCTGACCAACATCGCCAGCGAATCCGAAGCGACGTTGAAGCTCTACGGCGATCAAGTACAGAAGCCCGGATCGTTCGCCAACACGGTGCTGCTCGCGCGGCGGCTGGTCGAACGCGGCGTGCGGTTTGTGCAGGTCTACATCAACAATTGGGACACGCACGCCAACGTCGCCGGACGCCTGCCCGATCAATGCCGAGACGTTGATCAGCCTTGCTACGCCTTAATCCAAGACCTCAAGCAACGCGGCCTGTTCGATGACACGCTGGTGATCTGGGGCGGCGAGTTCGGCCGCACGATTTATTCTCAGGGGGGGCTCTCGCGGCATAACTACGGCCGCGACCACCATCCGCGCTGCTTCACTTGGTGGATGGCTGGCGGTGGCACCAAAGGTGGCACCATCTACGGCGAGACCGACGACTTCTCCTACAACATCGTCAAAGACCCGGTCCACATTCGCGACTTCCACGCGACGGTGCTGCATCTGCTCGGCTTCGACCACGAGCGGTTCTCGTACAAGTATCAGGGTCTCGATCAGCGCCTGACCGGCGTCGATCCGTGCCGCGTTGTGAAAGAGTTGTTGGCTTGAGCAATCGACTGCGTCACGCGCCGACGGCGGCGGCGCCAAACTCGTGACAGCGTTTCGGAAAATGTAACCCGAAGCGTTAGCGAGGGAGTTTGGATGGTGATTTCTCGAAGATTCAGACCCTCGCTGACGCTTCGGGTCACATGATTCCGACTTCTTCGACAGTCCCGTGAGAGTTCGGTTTCAGAAGTCTCACGACTTCTGCTACTTCGCTCGGCTTGCCCAGTCTGCCGGGCCTCGCTGTCTTCGCGTGCTCAGGCCTCGCATTCAAGAATCTCCTCTCCGCGCACTTGGCCAAGACTCCTACGATCCCGCCCGATTTGCACTCTGATTTGAGTTTTTGGGCCAGTCAGACGATGGAGCTAATCAGACGTGAAAGGATTCGCGTCGGCGAGCAGTCGCGCGCCACTGGGTCGCGACGAATTCCGGGAAGGGATTCCCCTCATGGACAGACGAAATTTCTTGGGTCTTGGGATCACACTCGTCGGCGGCAACCTCGTTGGACTCGCGGGGTGTCGCGGTTATCAACACGCTCGCGTCATGAAGGACAGCGAAAGCGACACGGTCGGCAGTCATGCGGCCGGAGCGGAAACCTACAAGCCGCTCATTCAACAATCGGTCTCCAAGCTGTTGGGCCGAGCCTGTACGCCCAGCGAAATTCAACCTGCCTCAATGGTGGTTGGCGAGCGCAAGAAAATTTGCTTCATCGGCGTCGAGAACTGCACCGCCGAAGAAATCGGCGACTTCCGCGAGCAGATCTATGAGCTGATCGATTCGGCCATCAATGAGTCCAAGCAATACGAACAACTGAGCCGCCGCTACGTCGAGAACGGACTCAAGCAATTGCGGCTGCGGCCGGATGAGCTGTTCGTTCAAGAGAACCAGCGGAACTTCCAGGTGGTCATGGAAAAGATGGAGCAGCCGTTCGACTACTTGCTGTATGCCAAGCTGACCTCCGGCACCACGAAGAGCAACGGCGACTACCAGCGCGATTACTTGCTGACGCTGGAGTTGGTCAACATTCACGATGGCCACTACGAAAAAGAATCGGCCTCGATCCGCAAAGGCTATCGCCGCTCGTTGTCGGACAAGCTGTTTCACTAAACCTCTATGAACTCGTTCGCTCTCGTTCCCACGCTCCGCGTGGGAACGCAAGTCTCGACGCTCTGCGTCGTGTTCTGTCGCGATGATTTCGGGAAAACGACCACTGACGCGACGCAGAGCGTCAAAGCCTGCGTTCCCACGCGGAGCGTGGGAACGAGATTGATTCGAGATCGGAAATGTGCGTGCGACGCACTTTGCAAATAACCCGAAGCGTTAGCGAGGACGAGCGTTCCACGCGGCTCCGAATCCGGGGTTTCGTGAGGCGTGCGCCCCCGCTCATTCCCTCGCTCACGCTTCGGGTTATTTTGATTGCATTCATGGCGATCGCCGGTTGTTCAACTTACTCCGATCGCCTACGCGATGTCCGCACCGAGTTTCATTCCGGCGATCTCGCGGCTGCCGAGAAATTCATCGCCCAAGAACTGCCGAAGAGGCGTCGGGCGAAAGAGGCTGACGTCCTGCAACTCGAACGAGCGATGATCGAGTTGTCCTCCGGCAAGCCGGCTTCCGCCGAGCGAACGCTGCGCGGTGTCCGCGACCGATTCGACTTCCTCGAACAGAAAGATCTTGCCGAGGGAGTCGCGTCGTACCTCACCGATGACACGCACCGCGCTTATGCCGGCGAAGACTACGAGAAGGTGTTGATCCGAGCGTTCCTCGCGCTGAGCAATCTGATGCATGACGGCGGCGACGCGAATGCCTATGCCCTGCAGGTCAACGACAAGCAAAGGCAGATCATCGAAGCGGCGGGCAACGATGCCGACAAGAATCCCAAGCTCAGCTACAAGCGAGTCGCGCTGGGGGCCTATGTGAGCGGAATGCTCCGCGAATCCACGCTGCGCGATTACGACGATGCTCAACGATCGATTCAGCTCGTCGCGAATTGGGAGCCGGAGTTTGCCTCGGCGAGGCAAGACCTCGAACGAGTCACCAACGGGAGACATTCCGCACCGGGTCACGGCGTGCTTTATGTTTTCACGCTGGTCGGCCGGGGGCCGTACAAAGAAGAGCGAAACGAAATCCCGACTCAGGCGGCGATGCTGATCGTTGATCACATTCTGTCGGCGGTCGGCAAGCACTCGGTGACGCCGACGTTTGCCCCGGTGAAGGTGCCAGTGGTTGTCGTTCCGCCGAATCGAGTGCAGTCGGTCATCGTCGCGATCGACGGCAAGCCAGCCGGGCTGACCGAAACGATTACCGATGTTGGTGAGTTAGCGACGCAACAGTACGCCGCGATCTTTCCGCGCGTCCTCGCTCGAACCGTCGTGCGTCGCACGATCAAGAAGGGATCGTTGTACGCGGCGAAAGAAGTCGGCCAAGTCAGTCATCCCCTCGCTGAACTCGCCATCGACGCCGCTGGCGTCGCCTGGGAAGCGACCGAGAACGCCGACACCCGCTGCTGGGGACTGCTCCCCAACAAGATCCAAGTACGTCGCATCGAGCTTCCCGCCGGCAAGCATCTCGTCGCGTTGCAGCCCGCGAGCGCGAATGGTCAACCACTCGGTGGCACTCAGCAAACCGAATTGCAAATCTCCGACGCTCGCAACACCTATGTGCTGGCAAATTTTCCTGGCACCTCAATGGTCGGAAAGCTGCTGGTGAATCAGGAAGCCGCCGGCGGCTCGTTGCCGGATGAATACAAATATGGCGAAGGGAAGTGCTGGCCGAAGACCGTCACACCGGGTGACTTTCCAGAACCTCCCAGCAACGAGATGCCCTGATACCGGTTCGGTGTCGCTCGGCAGCATTGCGCGGCTTAAAGCGTTAAGGCCGAAGGCGTGGTTTTCCCTCGCGGAACTCAATGTAACCCGAAGCGTCAGCGAGGGACGCATCACACTCCCTCGCTGACGCTTCGGGTTACATGTCAGATTGGCCCGCGAGAGGTATAGCTCACCATCGTCTTCACCATCCGGGCAAGCCGGATGGGGTCGATGCGGTCACTAGCCGACACCGTCTGCCAGCCGCTTCCAGTCGATCGGCGCGGTCACGTCCAATTTTGGCAACTCGCTGCGGATCGCTTCGACGTACTTCTGAGCGGCACCCGTGTTGAAGATCACGACTCGCTCGTCGGGACGAATCCAGCCGCGAGCCGTCAGCGATTCCAACGCTCCGACGCACGCCGCCGCTTCGGGACAGACGGCGATCCCTTCGAGGCGACACGTCAACGTCATCCATTCGCGGATGCGCGCCTCTTCGACGGCGATCGCCACGCCGCCACTCGCGCGCACGGCGTCGAGGATCATAAAGTCACCAACTGCGGCCGGGACTCGAATGCCGCTGGCGATCGTCGCCGCGTTCGCGAACAGTTCGGCGAAGCGTTCGCCGCGATCAAACGCCGTCACGATCGGAGCACAACCGGTGGACTGCACGGCGACCATGCGCGGCAGACGATCCCCCTTCAGCCAGCCGAGTTCTCGCAGTTCGGCAAACGCTTTCCACATGCCGATCAAGCCGGTGCCGCCGCCGGTCGGGTACAGGATCACGTCGGGCAGCTTCCAATCGAATTGCTCGGCGAGTTCCAGGCCCATCGTCTTCTTGCCTTCGATGCGATACGGCTCTTTGAGCGTCGAGAGATCGAACCAGCCCATCGCCTCCTGACCTTGTCGCACGATCTTGCCGCAGTCGTTGATCAACCCGTTGACGAGAAACGTCTTCGCTCCGGCGAGTTGGCACTCGTACTGATTGATGATCGGCGTGTCTTCCGGCATGAAGACGAAACATTCCAAGCCCGCTCGCGCGGCGTAGGCTGCGGCGGCTCCGCCCGCGTTTCCGGCCGAGGGGAGTGCGACACGCTTCACGCCGAAGTGCTTCGCCATCGTGATGGCCATCGCGAGTCCACGGCTTTTGAAACTGCCGGTCGGCAAATGCGATTCGTCTTTGATCCAAACATCCCGCAGCCCGAACTGCTCGGCCAAGCGCGAGCACTCCAACACCGGAGTCATCCCCTCGCCGAGCGACACCGGTTGCACACCGTTGGGCAACGGCAGCAGTTCGCGATAGCGCCATAGGTCCGGCTCGCGATCGCGCAGCTTGTTCTTCTCGAACGCACGGCCCACGGCGTCGAGGTCGTACCGCACCCACAACGGACGGCCGCTGTGCAGAGTTTGCAGTTGATTCGCGGGCAACGACGTGCCGTCAATCGCGCTTTCCAAGTGAGTCACGAACAAGAGGCGGTCTCCTCAATGAGTGAAGTGGACCTGATGAAGAGGGATGATGAACTTGAGGCCGGGGCGTAATTCGGGGAAGTGGGGGCTGGGTGTCGAGCCGGCGTATTCGGCGATCAGTTCGTAGCCTCCGAAGCGGTGGCGGCGAATGTCGCTGACTCGGAACGATTCCAACATCGGAATCGGGGCGTCCAACATCCGTACCTCGACGAGCAGCGGCGGCGAATTGGCTTCGGCGCGATTCGACTCGACCCGCTTTCGGAGCGTCTGCTGTTCTTCGGGGGGCAATTGGAAGTCGTAGTCTCTGGCACGCAACACAAAGCCCGACGGATTGATTTCAGAGAGCGGACGGCGGCTGGCCAGTCCCTTGGCGTTCGATGATGAGATCGCCGCCAGGAAACTGGAGGAGTTTGTCGATTGGTCATAAACGACGCCGATCGTCTCGCGGCTCATCAATTTCGCGCCGAGTTCGCGGACGCTGATCGTCGGGGAATTCCACGGTTCGTCGCGGTCATCGCGCAGCGGCACGATCAGCAAGTGTGCTCGTTGTCGCAAGAAGACTTCGTAGCGATCGTTGCTGGGGAGACGACGTGAACTCGGCGGGACCAAGTGTTCCACGTCTTCGGCGGAGAAGTACGGAGTCGGCATCGCCAGGAGTTCAAAGCGGCGGCCCTCCCAAGTGACTGACGCCCGCGTTTCCGAAGCGATCTGAATCTCCGGCGGAAGGCCCGGTTGTCCGAGCCGATTGCGCAGCCAAGATTCGGAGAGTTCGAGCGGTTGACTCAACAGCAGCGTCAGCGTTTCGCCGTCGCGGTAGTTCGGCAGCGCGAAGAGTTGTTGCTGGCGAAGCTCGGCAAAGGTGTCGTCGAGCAACACGGCTCGCAGAAAGGGATCGGTCGCGAAGTCACGGTGTGTCCAAGATTCGGCGAACGATTCATCCTCGCTCAGGCGCTGGGCGATCGCGGCGACATCGTTTCGAGCCACTTCGGTCATGACCAACGGCCACGGTTCCTCGTGACGTTGATAGGCCTCTTGAGCGAATTGATGAGCCTCGTCCCAGCGGTTCTGGCGTAACAAGGAGCGGACCAGCCGTTCGCGCCAGATGCCTTCGAGATAGTTGCGTTGCACGAACGCGGGAGTGGGCCACGGGATCAGCAATCGGATCAATCCCAAGTCATCGCGTTGTCGCCAGGCTTGCTCCAACCGAGCACGCACGACTTCTGGGCTGTTCGATCCGACTCGGTTTATCTGGCAGAGCTTGTCGAAATGATCCCAGTCATGCTCGTCGAGCATTTTCTGAGAGAGGCGATGAAACGTCGTCGCGTGATCCTTGCTTCGCTGGTACGCGGCGATCGGATCCGGGACTTCCTTGAGGAGCAGTTCCAGCTCCAATTGCTCGGTGTAGTACTCGATTCCCGGCGCTTCCTTTTGGCGAGCATTCAAGAGGCGGACATGGAGACGAACCGCTTTGAAGTTGTGGATGGCGAGCAAATACCGCGCTTCGTAATACGTCAACCAGAGGCTTTGGGGCTGCTTGCTCGCGAAGGACTGATTGAGCTGATTCAGCAGATTCCAATGGCAATACTGGACGGCGAGCCGCGCGAGCGATTGATAAGCCGATTCGTGGTGTTTGTACTCATCGAGCGCTTCGACCGCTTGGCCGAGTTCGTATTGGGCGCGGCAGCGTTGATCGCGGAGCAGTTCTCTCAGACCGTCCAGTTCGCCGTCCTCGTCTTCCTTGCCTTCCTCATCTTCGGGGGTGGCAACACCGGCCGCGGCCAGCTTTGCGGCGAGCTTTGCGGCCGGCTTCACTGCTGGCTTTGATGGCGGCAGCAGTCGCTCGGCCTCGGCGAAGCGCCTGTCGGCCTCGGCAAATCGCTGCTTCTGAGCGGCGTAGTAGCCTTCGTAATAGGACAGCCACGGGTCGTCCGGTTGCATCGCGCGGTAGGCAGCCAGCAGCGGCGGGAGATCGGCGAGATCGATGATCGACTCGTTGTCATCCAGGCCGCCGACCAAGATGTGAAACGCGACCTTGGGATCGGGATGAGCCGCGAAGCCTCGGACGAGTTCGCCGGCCCGGTGCATCTGAGTCAGATAGGAATACCAGTGTGACTGCTGTTTGACTTTGTCCGATTCCCGCTCGGCGGCCTGTCGGGACAGGGCGGCGGCGGCGGCGTATTGGTCCTGGATTTCCAATCGCGCGATTTCGATTTGACGAGCCTCGGCAGATTCGGGAGCGAGGCTCTGAGCGAACTGCGACAGATCTTGCAGCAACCGTTCATCCAATTCTGAGCGATTGAATTGCACGATCTCGGCCGCCAGCTTGAGCGGTTCGCTGTGCGTTTTGATTCGGTCGATGACTTCCGATCGTTGGCTCTTCGGCAGCAGTTCGAGCAGCTCGGACAGAGACGACGCATCGCCGGGATCGAAGTCCGCTAAGCGTCGCCATTGAGTCAGCGCGTCCCCGCGCCTGCGAGCCTGATGGAACAGGTAAGCTCGCGCTTGCACCACGCGAGGCCGGAACCCGACCAATTGCTCCAGGCGATCCAGAGCGGCGAACGCCTCGTCCGTCTTGCCGAGCCGCTGACAGGCGAGTGCTCGCAACAGATGCACTCCCGGGACACGATCCGGCTCCAGCACCGACGCCGACAAACGGAGCACCTCTTCGGGACGATTCCGATTGCTCCAGCGGTGCATGATCAGATAGCGCGTGTAATCCGCCGCCGCGCTGGGGACGCCGCAGTTCTCCGCTTCACGAAGCTTCTGTTCGTATTCGTCTTTTTTCGTGTAATCGAAACTGTCGGCTTCGCGAACCGACAACATCGCCCGCTCGTAACCGCCGCCGAGCGGATCTTCGCTCATGACGATCCAGTGAGCCGACGCCTCGGACTCCGTCCAACCGCTATCGACCCACTCCCAGTCCACCAGCTTCCAACTTCCGCTGGACTTGCTCAGCCAGAACAGCATCGGTTCCGCGTCGTGGTACTCTTGCTGAGCCAGCGTGAAGACCAACGTCTCATCGCCGCCAGCAGCCGGAGCGATGTGCAACAGCTTGATGTCGTGCATTTGATTCGGAGTGACCAC
This sequence comes from Planctomycetaceae bacterium, assembly GCA_046156195.1. GTDB lineage: Bacteria > Planctomycetota > Planctomycetia > Planctomycetales > Planctomycetaceae > SXKJ01. Next base: position 12,235 of record JBJXEX010000110.1, read on the forward strand.
CGAGTAGTTGCTGATCGGCAACGCGGTGAATTGGCGTCGCTCGAACCAACTCAGAGACCGCCCCCACGGCGAATCCAACATGCGACGGCGAAAGCGGACTTCGTCGAGGGCATCGATCCAAGGCCCTTCACCCACGGACGATTCGGACTTGGTCAGTTCCTTCAAAAACTTTTCGATCTCGTCCCGACGGGGATCGGTGATGACCGGCCGCCGGCCACTGTAAGCCTCACGCAAGGTTGCCAGTTTTTGCTCGCGCGAGCCCCACTGCCAACGATCCAGCTCTGCCTGAGTCGGCACACCCGAACCTTGCAAGGTCCACAACACACCGCTGACGAGGCCAGTCAGCACGGCGACGCTCGCCAGCCACAGACCCATGCCGACCAGTGGAGTCAGCCAAGCCTTCCGCGCCGCCGCTGGCTCACCGCCGCCGAGTCTTGTTTCCGAAATCGACATCGCTCACCTCAAGTCAGATCAAACAAAACGGCCACCGCGATCAAGACCGTGAACAGCCCTGAGATGATCAACGCGCCCCAGGCCAGAAACGAATACAGCGGCCCGCACTTCGACAGTTCCTCACGCTTCGGCAGCAGATAGGCCGAACTGATCAAGCCAATCAGCGGACCGAGGCAACCCGTCAGACTGAGCGCGAACAGCCAGGCCGTGTTCGTTTTCAGCGCCCGCTGTTCACGGATGCGGCCCGCTCGCCGATGCAGGTCGATCATCGTTTGCGGTTCGGCGGTATCGAAGTCGGACTCGCAATAACGACATCGCAACGCGATCGACTTGATCTTCTCGCCACACATCGGACAGGTCTTCGTGTCGCCCCACGCCGAGGTCGCGGTCGGAGCCGACGCTTCGGACTTCTCGATCTTCGGAGCTTGCGTGCAGCCATACGTTCCACAGCCACCGATCTCCGACCAACATTCGCGATGATGGACCTGATCGCAGACCGGGCATGAGACGACGAACTCGTCCGCCGCGACCGCCGTTTGGCAGATCGGACAAGTCGCCCCCGGTTCCCCCGCAGTCAATTGCCGACTCGATAAGACCTTGGCATCGAGCGTCAGCGCCAGCGCCGACTTGCAGGCCGGGCACCGGAACACACGCTGCGCCGCATCCGTCGGCAAACGCACCTGCGCTCCGCAACTACAAGCAATGATCGTGTCTGATTCCATGAACTCGTCTCGGCGTGTCCCCAAAGCGGGCGGGGAGCATACCGATCACCGAATCTCGTTCCCACGCTTCACATGGAAACACAATCGTTGCCATGTTTAACCCCAACGCCAACGGCGTGGGCGGGCGGCGGCAAACGACTCCGCGCACGCCGATGGCGTTGCGGTTAAACAAACCGCTTTCCGAACCAGTCCTCAGCCGTTACGTTGGCTCGTCAATGAATCCACATCACAGGAGTCGCGCTGATGCCGTTGTTCGGATCGCATCTGTCAATCGCGGGGGGCTACTACAAAGCGGTCGAGGCCGCCGCCGAGCTGGGCTTGGACACCGTGCAGCTCTTCACCAAGAACAACAACCAGTGGGCGGCCAAGCCGCTCGCGGCCGAGGACGTGAAAGCCTTTCGCGAGGCCATTGAGCGGACTGGAATTCAACAGCCGGTCGCGCATGACAGCTATCTCATCAACCTCGCCAGTCCGCACGATGAGTTGTGGAACAAGTCGCAAGAGGCATTCATCATCGAGCTGCAACGAGCCGAAGCGTTAGGCTTGATCGGCGTCGTCATGCACCCCGGCAGCTATGTCGAATCGGATGAGTCCTCCGGGCTGATGCGGATCGTTCAAGCGTTGGACGCGGCACATCGAGCGACGCCGAAGTTCAAGACGCTGACGTTGCTCGAAACAACGGCCGGGCAAGGGACCAACCTCGGCGCGAAGTTTGAACACCTCGCATACATCATCGAGCACATCAAGCATCCCAATCGAGTGGCCGTCTGCGTCGATAGCTGCCACATCTTCGCCGCTGGTTATCCGCTCACAACGCCCGACGAGTACGCGGCGACGATGAGCGAGTTCGATCGAACCATTGGACTCGACCGCATCCGCTGCTTTCATCTCAACGACAGTAAGAAAGGACTCGGCAGCCGAGTCGATCGGCACGAGCACATCGGTGAAGGCTGTCTCGGCCTGGAACCGTTCCGGCACATCCTCAACGATCCGCGCTTCGCCAAGCTGCCGATGTACCTCGAAACGGCCAAGGAACAACGGGACGGCCGCGAAATGGACGCGATCAATTTGGAAACGCTGCGATCGTTGCAATTGGAGCGTGAGTGAAATTTGAACGCCCGACCCCAGTTCGCTTCGACTTGAGTTCGGAGAAATCATGGATCTTCATCTGGCCGGACAAACCGCCGTCGTCACCGGCGGCGCGAGCGGCATCGGGCTGGCGACATGTCGAGCCTTCGCCTCGGAGAAATGCCGCGTCGCGATCTGGGACGTGGCCGAGAACGTCGAGGAAGTCGCGCGGCAGTTGGCCGAGCAACTCGGCGTCGCGTGCATCGGTTGCCGAGTCGACGTTACCGATTCAGAGGCGGTCAATCGCGCGGTGCAGACAACGGTGACGACATTCGGTTCCATCAACCATGTCGTTCACGGAGCGGCGATTGGGTCGGGCAAGTTCGGATTCCCGTTCACCAATCTTTCGCCGAGCGATTGGCCGCGCGTGTTGCAGGTCAACGTGATGGGGATGGTGCATGTCGCCCACGCGGTGGCTCCGGTGATGGTCGCTCAGCGGCGCGGGACGTTGGTCTTCGTGGCGTCAGTGGCGGGACAGATCGGATCGCAGACCGACCCGCCCTACAGCGCGTCAAAGGCGGCGAACATCAATTTCGCTCAGTGTCTCGCCAAGGATTTGGCTCCGCACGGAGTCCGCGTCAACACCGTCTGTCCCGGCATGGTGCAGACGCCGCTCAACGAAGCGGTCTGGCGAGCGTGGCATGATCGGCAACCGGAAGCACAGCGGCTGAGCTATCTCGACTGGGCCGCGTCGAAGATTCGCGCGGTCGTACCGCTGGGACATTGGCAGCGACCGGAAGACATCGCCGACATGATCGTCTTCCTATCGTCCGCGCGAGCGGCTCATGTGACCGGCCAGACAATCAACGTCGATGGCGGATTCGTCATGCACTGGTGACCGCGATCAATAGTTCGTCTTGAGCGATTCCATCACGACGTACCCGGCCAGCTTCAGGCCCAGACGTTCGTAGGTGGCCTGAGCCGCCGTGTTGTGTTCTTCGACATACAGCCGCAGGCCAACGACATGGGGAGACTCGGCCGCTTCGGTTTGCAGGTGTTGGATCAGCGAGCGGAAGACTCCTTGGCGGCGGAAGTCCGGGAGGACATAGACACTTTGCAGCCACCAGATCTCGCCGTTGCGCCAGTCGCTCCATTCCCAGGTATGCATCATCTGTCCGACAACTTGATCGCCGACACTCGCCAGGAAATAACGACCGTGCCGGGGATTGCCGAGGATCGCACGGACTCCGAGTTGCACGGTCGGCCGATCGAGTTGTTTGTTTTCGGATTCGTCCGCCAAGCGACAGTTGAATTCGACAACGACCTCTTCATCGGCGGGCGTGGCGGGGCGAATCGTGATGGTGAGCATGAGTGATCTCTCGGGAAAATAATGTTGCTTCTGGGTTTCGAGTGGCCGATGCAAACAGCAATGGGAATGGTCTCACACTTGGCGTCGTTTGAGAAACCATGCCACTCGAAACCGATCAAGCTCGATCGCGACGCTGCTCCCGCAATCGTTGAACGACAAGCCGGAGGCGTCCGTGTTGTTCGCCTCCGCCCTTTGAAGTCGCGAACTTTGATGTCGTCATTCATTCCTTTGACCAGATTCCTTACCCTCGGCTTGCCGTGAAACGATTTTCGGAGCGGGGGTGGTCAGTCTCCGGTCGGCATCACCGGTCGCGAAATTGTTGCCCTCGCGAAACTATGACCTATGTTGCCTGTGTCCTCTCGGCATCATGCCGACGTGAATTTGATTCCGACACCACTCCCCGCGGGGTCGGAAGACATCGTCCGGGTGGCAAGGTTGCCTCCCAACGACGGTCGTGTGGATGGAGATAACGGCCGAAGTGCATCTCCCCTTGTGCTGTCGCGTGAGCTTGGCTCGACGCGGTTCATCACGGTTTGGAATCGGCGATTGTCCCCGCGGTCGCCCTTCCGAAGAGTTATCGCAGGCCGTTTCCTCACAAAGATTCCACATCCATGAAAACGAACCACGGCTCTCTATTGGTGGTTGATGACGACAAACACATTCTCGAAGCGATGGCCGACTATCTCCGTAGTCTGGGCCATCGCACGGAGACCGCGTGCTCGTGCAAAGACGCGATCGACCGCATGGGCGAGTACCCGTTCGAGGTCGTCCTGTGCGACGTGAACCTCGGCGACCGCGACGGCTTTGAGTTGCTCGAATGGTCGTCCGAGCATTGTCCAGATACGTCGGTGATTCTCGTCACTGGCTACGGCACGATCGAATCGGCCGTCGAAGCGATCCGCATGGGCGCGTTCGATTATCTCACGAAACCGGTCATCGACGATGAGCTGAATTTCTCCGTGCAACGAGCACTCGGCCAACGCAAGCTGGTCGAGGAGAACAAGACGCTCAAGGCCCAGCTCAATCAAAAGTTCGGCATGGGGAGCTTGATCGGCCGCGACTACAAGATGCTGAAGATGTACGACCTGATCGAGAGCGTCGCCGACACTCGCACAACCGTCTTGGTTCTGGGCGAGAGCGGCACCGGCAAGACGATGACCGCACGGGCGATTCATCAACTCAGTGCGCGAGCCAGCAAGCCATTCGTCGAAGTCGCCTGCGGTGCGTTGCCCGACACGCTGTTGGAAAGCGAACTCTTTGGCCACGTCGCCGGAGCTTTCACCGGAGCCAATCACGACAAGATTGGAAAATTCCTGCAAGCGGATGGCGGGACGATCTTCCTCGACGAAGTCGCCACCGCGTCCGCTTCGCTGCAAGTCAAACTGCTCCGCGTCCTGCAAGATCGCGAGTTCGAGCCGGTCGGGGGCAATAAGACTCACAAGGTTGATGTCCGCGTGATCCTGGCCACGAACGAAGACTTGGCCGCACGAGTCGCCAGCGGCACCTTCCGCCAAGATTTGTATTATCGGATCAACGTCATCTCGCTGACGCAGCCGCCGCTCCGCGAACGGATCACCGACATCCCGCTGCTCGCCGAGCACTACCTGCAACAATTCTGCGAAGCCAACGGTAAGACGATTCGTGGCTTCGACGAGTCCGCCGTGCAGTTGATGCAGCGTTATCGCTGGCCCGGCAATGTGCGCGAACTGCTCAACGTCGTCGAACGCGCCGTTGTGCTCAGCAAGAGCGACATCGTCACGTCGCAAGACCTGCCCGAAACGCTGCGAGCCAACGAGCCAACCTTCTCGGCCCCGGCCGGTCGCTTGGGGAACAACCTCAAGTCCTCGCTGGTCGCCCCGGAACGACAACTCATCCTCGAAGCCCTGGAGTCCAACGGCTGGAACCGCCAAGGGACCGCCGATCTGCTCGGCATCAATCGCACGACGCTCTACAAGAAGATGAAGAAGTACGAAATCGAGTTCGAATCGCAGATGAGCTTCTGAGGGGACGCGCGACGCTCTCCGAGGCTGTGAGTTTTTAGAGCCGCGACCGTGAGGGAGCGGTCTGAAGTCCTGAGCGATCACCACTCCCTCACGGTCGCGGCTCCAAATCGTCACCGACGCGGAGCGTCACGCCACAATTCGCGCAGGCCGACAAGAACCTGAACGCGAGTCGTACAACTCATCCGACTCCGGGAGCGTTGCAAGTCTTGGCTGGGAAAGTCAGTCTACGGCCGTTGTCCAACGTCCGAGGAAGGAGCCGAAATGCCCAAGCTGACTCAAGCCGATCTGATCGATCTGAATCAAACCTTTGAAGCCCGCTCGCCGCAAGAATTGCTGGCTTGGTCGCAGAAAGTCTTCGGAGACAAAGTCGCGGCAATCTCCGCTATGCAAGAGGCGGGCTGCGTCGTCTGCCACATGATCTCGACCGCGAAGCTCGACATCCCCGTGCTGTTCGTGGACACCGGCGTCATGTTTCAAGAGACGCTCGACACGCGCGACCGGATCATCAAGGAATACGGCGTCAACATCGTCACACTGCAACCCAAGCTGACGATGGCCGAACAAACCGCCAAGCTCGGCATCCTGTACCTGACCGTCGAAGGCCAGAAGGAATGCTGCCACATGCGCAAGGTCGAGCCGATGAATGAAGTCGCCGGCCAGTACCACGCTTTTATCGGCAGCCTGCGCCGCAGCGAAGGGGGCAAACGCTCGATGTGCCCGGTGCTGCAAGTCGATACCGAGAATCACACCATCCGCATCAATCCGCTGGCGATGATGACCGACGAGCAAATGGACGCCTACGTTGCCGAGCACAACGTCATTTTGAATCCGCTGCACCAGCAGGGGTATCCGACGGTCGGTTGCAATCGCTGCACGACGCCGGTCATGCCGACCGAACCGAAACGAGCCGGCCGCTGGCGACATCTCGGCCCGTGGGCCGTCTACTGCGGCATCAATCCCTCCGACCGCGAAGCCGGAGCGAAACAGGTCATCGACCTGCCACAAGACGTCATCGACCGCATCCTCGACCGCGAGACCGACTTCGCGATCTGATCCCATCGTAGCCACGCTCGCCAGAGTGTGGGATGCTTTCACCCGTTCGCCCAATCTCTGGCGAGATTGGCTACGTCCCACCTCGTGGAGATTCTCACCATGAACCGTCTGCTGACCTGCGTTGTCTGTTTCTTGTCATTGGCGATCTCGGCCGCGCGCGGCGAGGACACTCAAGACTTCTTCTTCAAAGCGGGCGACCGAGTCCTGTTCCTCGGCGACAGCATCACCGAGCAATATCAGTACTCCAACGACATCGAGCTTTATCTGACGACTCGGTTCCCGAAGTGGAACTGCTTCTTCCTCAACGCGGGCATCAGCGGAGACACGGCGAATGGCGGAGCGAACCGCTTCGCAACACACGTTCTGGCCGAGAAGCCGACCGCGATCACGATCAACTTCGGCATGAACGACGGCGGCTACGGGGCCTTCGATCAAAATCGAAACAACGGCTACGTCCAGAACACCGAGAAGATGCTGACCGACGCGAAGGCCGCTGGAGTCCGCGTCGCGCTGTGCTCGCCGAACGCAGTTGATCGACGCATTCAAGAACGCTTCAAGCTGTACCTCGAAACTCAGAAGCAGTTCTACGAACCGCTGGCCGGACTGGCGACCAAACACGGAGCGCGATTCGCCGATCAATACGCGATCACACGCGGTGAACTCGAACGAATGGAAAAGGACGAGGCCAAGACTGTCATCCCGTTTGGCGACGGATTTCACACGTCACCGAACGGCGGCATGATGATGGCCCACGCGATCCTCACCGCGTTGAAGGCTCCCGCGTTGGTCAGTGATGTGAGTGTCGATGCCGCGACGAAGGCCACGAAGACTCAAGCCTGCACGGTCTCGAATGCCTCCGTCGCCGTCGATGAGGTTGAGTTCGATCGGCTTGATGAGAGTCTGCCGCTCCCAGTCCAGAAAGATTGGGTGACGTTGCTGCCGTACCTCAACGACTTGAAAGACCTCAACTGGTTCGGACTCAAAGTCGCTGGCCTCGCCGAGGGGAACTACAAGCTGACGATCGACGGCGTCGAGATCGGCAAGTATTCGTCGAAGCAATTGACGGACGGCGTCAACATCGGCAACGCGACCACCGGGCCGATCCACGCGCAAGCGCAGAAGGTCTTCGAGGCGATCAACGCCAAGAACCAAATCGTTCATCAGCGATTCCGAGGCGTCGTGATGTTCAACGCTCCCGACTGGCTGGCCGATGTCGTCGCCGAACGCAAACCGGCCGAACTCAACAAACGCCTCGATCAGATCAAAGCCAAGCAGGCCGAGATCTATGAACTCGCGAAGCCGGCGAAGCATCATTGGAAACTGGAACGAGCCGCCTCTTGAGGCGAACGGCACAGACAAGTAACCCGAAGCGTCAGTTTTGAAGTTGCACATTTCCGGATCGGCACAGCATTCAGGCATCGATATTTCTGAGGTTGTCTTCATTCCTTTGACCAGATTCCTTTGATTCATGGGCGAACCTGTGTCTAAGGATTGCGATCAAAGGAATCTGGTCAAAGGAATGAAACGAATGAATTCGGGCCGTTTTCTTGGTGTCGCGGTCGAATTTGTTGCGAAAGAGCGCAACTTCAAAAAGCGTCAGCGAGCGCTCCACAGGATTCGGAATCCGGCATTTGTCGCGTCCTGGAGCACTCGCCCTCGCTGACGCTTCGGGTTACTTGAGTCCTGCCGTGCGCCTAAACATCCCCGCCGGGAGCGAACGAAGCCATGAGCCGCAAACTGGAGTTCCCTGAACAGCTTTTCCCAGAGAACACAGGCGAAGAACCTGCGGACGCTCAAGCGACATCGTCGGGCAGCAACGACTCGCTGGTTTTCGTGGGATTCAACTCCCGCGTCGTGGCGCTTGACCGGCGCACGGGACAACTTGTGTGGGATTGGAAGTCACCGAAAGGCTCCGGCTTCGTCGCGGTGTTGCTCGATGCCGACCGGCTCATCGTGTCGGTTCAGGGCTATACCTATTGCCTCGATCCGAACAACGGAGCGTTGCTGTGGGCCAACCCTCTGAGCGGACTGGGAGTCGGCATCCCGTGTCTCGCGTCCGCTCATGGCTCGACGCTGGCGTGGTCGAATCTTGCTCAGATTGCCGCCGACCTGGAGCAAGCCCAACAGCAACAGCACTCTCAGATGCAGCAGCAACAGATCGTGCATCAGCACCACTAATCTTCCTTCAGCTTCACCTTGTAGTTGCCTCGCGCCTCGTCGTATTCGAGGCGGAGCAGTCCGCGAGTCTCAGCATCTTTGATGAGGTCCGTGAAGCTCTTGTAGCCGTAATACGCCTCGTTGAAGCCGGGGTGAACGCGACGGATCGTCTGCTTGACCTGCGATCCCCACAGCGATTCGTAGTCGGCCTGTTGCGAGCGGACGATCTCGCACAGCCACTCGATCGCTTCCTGCTTCCGATCGGTGTCTTCCTTTTCCTTCGGAGTTTCCTTCTCTTTGTGAGGATCCCTGGCTTTCGGCGGCCGAGCAGCGGCTTTCGCCTTCTGGACCATGCGAACCAGGTCGTCGTAGTAAATGAACTCATCGCAGTTGGCGATCAGCATGTCCGACGTCGAGTTCTTCACACCGCAGCCGATGACTCGCTTGTTGTTCTCTTTCAGCTTGCTGACCAGCGGAGAAAAGTCGCTGTCCCCCGACAAGAGCGCGAACGTGTCGATGTGATTCTTCGAGTAACACAGGTCGAGCGCATCGACCACCATGCGGATGTCCGCGCTGTTCTTGCCGCTCTGCCGAGTATGCGGGACGTCGATCAGCTCGATCCCGTGTCCGTGGAATTCTCGCACCGCGTGGCCGTAGCCGCTCCAATCGCAATAGGCTCGCTTGAAAACCAGCCGCCCCTTTTCGAGCAACCGCTTGAGCACCAACTGAATCTTGAACTCCCCCTGGTGCATGTCCTTCACGCCAAGCGCGAGGTTTTCAAAATCGACAAACACGGCGATGAGACTTTCGTCGGCAACGGACATGGAGTTCCTTTCAAGAGATGTCTTCGAAATCGCGGTCAGGACTGTCGCCAAGTGACATCACGGAGGACATTGCGTTCGTAGTCACGAATTGCGGCAATGGCCTGTTGCTGCTCATTGTCTGATAATTTCGTGTGAAGAGTCTTAATAATTCGTTCGGTCACAGCCAGGCAATTCACAGCGAGCCGCTTAGGAAAGACACGCTCAATGTCGTAGTCCGCAAAGTTGCGATCAGTCCGCAACTGCGATAGGTCGCGTGCCAAGTCATCCCAACCGTCGAGTGCGAGCACTCCCAAACGGCGGGACATTCCGGCATGAGCTTGGTCTGACTTGCGGATGTGAAAACCCCACTCCGACAGCCGTTGACGAACCAAATGAAAACTCGCGTAGTACGCGCGGCTGACCGCAGTTCGCCAATAAGCCTCCGAGGGCCCGGCAGAAAGCTCGCGTGCAAGCTGTAGGAATTCATCAGACGTCATCGGCTACTCCGCGAATGACAGGCGATGCGTGAAGAGCCAAGCGTGTTCCGCCGGACAATGCGAGTACACTTCGACCAACCACCGTCGATCGAGCAGGTACGCCTCGGTTTCAGTAATCGTGAGTTGCTCAATTTCAAAGTCGATGTGCCGCCAGGAAGAGTCTTCGTAATCCTCACCCAACTGCACTCGGATTTGTCCGGCCATCGGAAATAGCCGCCACGCGGCTTCATACATCGCGTAAACGATTTCCGTGATGCCATGCTCGTCGGCAAACTGCTCCACCTCGCTGGTGAAGCCTGCGATCTTCGGGCGTGACAAGGTCGTTTCCATCATGGTTTTCCTCCGGGCGAGCGATCACCGCCTAAGAGTCCCAGCACGATTGGATCAATCAAGCTGCTGGCGACGTGGCGTGCTCGGCTGAAATCTTGGTGAGCACTGTAGCGGTGCGGAACGGAAATGATATGTGCCCCGGCGGCGGCGGCGGCCTTCGTGCCGTTGTGGCTGTCTTCGAGCACCAGCATCTCGTGCGAATCGACCCCCAGGCGAGCGGCGGCCTTGAGGTAAATCTCCGGGTGGGGCTTGCCATTCGTGACATCCTCGGCCGTCAGAGTCATCTGAAAGCGGTCGAGAAGCTCAAATCGCGTGAGGATGCGTCGCAGGTACTTGCTGTCGGAGGAAGTCGCGACCCCTTTGGGCAAGCCGCTCCGCTCGATGTGGTCAAGTAGCTCGAACAATCCCGGCATCGGCTCGATCAGCTCATCGAGCATGTTCAAGAATAAGTCGTGTGACTCGCGCCACAGCTTCATCGGATCGACATTCAGCCCAGCCGCCTCGACGAGCAACGGATAACCCTCTTCGGCGCGACGGCCCATGATGAGCGTAAACAACTCATCGGTCATCTCGCAGCCGTGCCGGCGCATCAGTTCGACGCCCGCCTCGTGGAAAATATCCTCGGTGTTGAACATCAGACCGTCGAGGTCGAAGGCGACTGCTTTAATCATGAGTGAATGACACCGAAGGGCTAGATGCGGAAGTTGGAAAGATGCGAAAAGTTCAGGCGGTCCAGCGCTGGAGTTCTTCTTGGTCGATTTCACAGCGAAGCACTTCGCGGTCGGTGGTGCGCACATCAAGGTACGCGGATCGCACCGCAGCCTCCAAGGACTTGGCCTCGCGATGAAACGAAACATAGGCTTTGCCGGCACGAACGCCTGGCGAGCAATCGTCGGCACCCGCCTCGAAGAGCGCGTTGGACCATTCCAAAAGTCGGCGGCGGCGACGATCCGGAGCCAGCCAAAGCTTGAATTCAAACAATCGAGAGGCCATGACTTGGTCCTTAAATCGCAGCTAGTGGCAGTGAGGACAATGATCGACTTCGCGGCGGATATCACGAGCATGAGCTTCGGGGTGTCGCGGCGTTGACCAGACGCTCTTTTGGCAACCACCGCGCACGCCTGCCGGACACTTCAGAATGCAGAAGGCGTGGCCACCACCCGGCCGCTGTGTCCAGCCCTTCGACACAGCGTACTTGATCGCGGCTCGGATGTGCTTGTTCGGGTGCATGGTTTAACGTCGTCGCTGAGCAATTTCACGAAAGACCTCGCAGGCACGCCGGCTGTTGTTGGCGGTAACTCAAGTCGAGCACGTCCATCGGGTGTGCGACCCAGATGTCATGGCCGGCTTGTCGGAGTTGCATTTGCAGTTGCAGTGAGCAGCCGGCGTTGCCTGTAATCACTGCTTGAGCGTTGGTCTTGAGGATGTTCTCCAGCTTGCGACGGCCGAGCTGTCCGGCCATCTCCGGCTGAGTCAGGTTGTAGCTGCCGGCCGCTCCGCAACAAATCTCACTCTCGGCCAGCGGGATGAGTTCGAGGCCGGGGACCAGCGACAGCAAGTCGCGCGGTTGCTCGCGGATCTTCTGAGCGTGGCAGAGATGGCAAGCATCGTGATAGGTCGCTCGCAGTTTGATCTCGCCCGTCGGTGCGATTGGGCCGAGCGACATCAAGAACTCGGACACGTCCTTGACCTTGTGAGCAAACCTGTCGAGCTGCTGTCGAGTCGCGTCGTCGGCCGGTGCGAGTTCATGAGCGACGTGACCGTAATCCTTCAGCATCGAACCGCAGCCAGCGACGTTGATGATCACGGCATCGACGTCATCCACGTTGAAAGCCGCCGCGTTGGTCTGAGCCAATTGCAACGCGGGCTGGCCGGCTCCGCTGTGATAGTGGATCGCTCCGCAGCACGCTTGATTGCGAGGCACGACAACCTCGCAGCCGTTGTGCTGCAACACGCGAGCGGTCGCCCAATTCGTCGGCCCGAACATCGCGTCCGCCACGCATCCGGTGAAGAGCGCGACTCGTGCTCGACGCTTGCCGATGGCAGGCAAAATCTCCGGCAATCGCGGAGTCGGCGCGGGCAGCCTCGGCAGCAGTGCGTGCATTCGCTGTAGCTGCTTGGGCAAGAGCTTCGTCAGACCAAGTCCCTCGGCGAGACGATCCAATCCCAATCGCTGCGCCCAGCGAGCCGGCGTGAGCGCCCAGCGCAGACGGTTCGCGTAGGGAAACAGGCCGTAAAGAATGAACTTCTGAAACCAGCCGTTGGCGGTCGAGTCACCCGCGGCCAGTTCGCGTTGCTGCATCTCGACACGAAACGGTTCGATGAGTCGCCCGTATTGCACGCCAGACGGGCACGCGGTTTCGCAAGCTCGGCAGTCGAGGCACAGTTCCAGGTGATGCTTGACGGTACTCGTCAGCTCGATGCGACGATCGACCACGCCGCGCATCAGATAGATGCGGCCGCGCGGGCTGTCGTTCTCGTTGCCAGTTTCGAGGTACGTCGGGCAGGCCGAGGTACACAGCCCGCAATGCACGCAGTTCATGAAATAGCGATAGTCGATCTGCGAGCCGACCGGCGGCACAGAGGAAGTTTGATCGGAAGCGACCTGCGGGAGCGTCATAAAATTGAAACCAATCTCTCGTCTCTCGTTCCCACGCTCCGCGTGGGAACGCAGTCCCACCGCTCCGCGGCCTTCGATACTGGCAAACACTTGCCCACCGATCCCGCCCGTGGTGGATTCGGGACGCCGAGCGTCAGAGGCTCGTTCCCACGCAGAGCGTGGGAACGAGAACTTCGTGAGTGGGAGCAAGCTACTGATTGTTGGCGGTCGCGTGAAGGCGACGCTTCGGGTGAGTCCTCAAACAAGCGACCACCAATCGGTGATTGTGACGCCCCAAGACAAAAGGCCCGACGAATGAAAGGAGACGACAAATGCTGTGTTGGACGAGCACATTCATCGTCTCCCTTCATTCGTCGGATCCCTGAACCGATTGACCTTGGTTTCTCTTCGCGGCCTTTGCGACCTTTGCGACCTTCTGTTCCAAAGAAAAGACTTCTTTGAACAGAAGGTCGCAAAGGCCGCGAAGGATGGAGGGTTCGTGACGCGTGCTCGATCGCCTTGTGGGGACTGCGCAAAATGCTGGCGAGGGTAGTCGAGAAGTGTTAGCGTTCCTGCCGACAAGCAGCGAGTTCGCCGTCCTTGTCGGACGGTCGCTGGTGAAACGAAAGTCGCTGCGTGTCCCTCTCTCGACGCAGGAGCAACAACATGGTTCAAAAACTTTTGGTCTGGATGACTTGGGGAGTTCTGGTCAGTGGCTTCGGATCGGCGTTCGCCTGGGCTGCGGAGAAGCCGGAGATGAGGCGGATCGCCGTGAGTTTCAAAGCCGAGAAGGTCGTGGGAGTGGCTGGCCAGAAGCCATCGAAACTCGCTCCTGAGCTGCGGGCCTTGCTGCTCGTCGAAGGGCAGCTCGTGGGCAGCACCGCCAAGGGGGAAGCGGTCATCGAAACTCAAAGGAAGCACGCCGAAAGTCTCTTCAGCAAATCGGATGACATCGGCCTGACTGTCAGTAGCGAACCGGATGATTTCGTCCCGATCAAACGGCTCGTGCTCAGTTATGACAAAGACAACAAACCTTCCAAAGAGAGCTTGAAGAAAGCGGGGCTGAAGGTCATCGAAGGGGGCGACTACGAAAAGGGGACCTTCTTGATCGTCGAACCGATTGAGAAAACGGGGATCACCAGCAAGACCGTCACCGCGCTGGACGCCAATGAAGAGGTGACGAAGGCATATCCAAGTCGCCGTGTGAAGTTGCCTCCTCAGCCGAGCAAAGACCCTCCCAAAGAGGCGGAGGCCGAGGCGGAGGCGGAAACTCCCACCGAAAAGAAGATCGAAAAACCGGCGAAGAAAATCAAAACCAGCCAAACGACCGCGAAGCTGTTGAGTTCCGTGACGCCGAACGATCCGCGATTTGGACAGCTTTGGGGGATCCGACAGATCAACGCGCCGGTGGCTTGGACAACGGTCGTGTCGTCGCCGGTGATCGTGGCCGTGATTGACACCGGCATCGACTACAACCATCCCGACCTGAAACAAAACTTGTGGACCGCGCCCAACGGGACTCATGGGTTCAACGCGATCACCGGCAGCGAATACCCGCTGGATGACAACGGACACGGGACACACTGCGCGGGGACGATTGGCGCGGTCGGCAATAACGATTTTGGAGTCGCCGGTGTCAACTGGGACGTGAAGATCATGGGCCTGAAGTTTCTGGACCGTGAGGGAAGCGGCGATGACTTTGATGCCATTCGCTGTATCGACTTTGCCATCGACCACGGCGCGAAAGTTCTCAGCAACAGTTGGGGCAGTTATGGCGAAGCCCCCGAATTGGAAGAGGCCATCGAACGAGCCAACGACAAAGGGGTGTTGTTCATCGCCGCCGCCAGCAACGACAACGTCAACAACGATGGGCCGAGACCGAGTTTCCCGTCCTCCTACAAGACTCCGAACATCATCGCCGTGATGTCGGTCGATCCGAATGGTGGCAAGTCCTGGTTCAGCAATTACGGGCGGACTTCGGTGGACCTCGCGGCTCCGGGATCGGACATTCTCAGCACGATTCCCGGTGGAGGCTTCGGCCCGAAGAATGGCACGTCGATGGCAACTCCGCATGTGGCGGGAGCGGCCGCCTTGCTGTGGGGACATCCCAAGTACAAGCAAGCCCAAGCGTCAGACATCAAGAAGGCCCTGCTGGCGAATGTCTCGAAGCAGCCTGGCTTGGCCAATCGGTGCCTGACCGGCGGCATTCTCGATTTGCAATTCATGGGGGGCGGACTCCCTCCTGACCCGACGAAACCGGGCACACCGCCCGCTGCTGGCGCGGTGCTGCTGGCGTCCGAGAAGTTCGTCAAACCCATTCAAGTGACCGACGGCGACAACGTGCTGAAGGTTCACATCGACCTGGTCGAGGAATGCGATGTCCTGATTCGCGCGGATTCGAGTGTCACGGCCGAGGCGAATGTGCGGACGGTCTCGACCGGCTTCCTGAACGACGAGGACATTGAGCGCCGCTGGCAAGGCTCCGCGCGGCGGATGACCGTGAGAGCCAAAAGTTGGACCCCCGTTGTCTCGTCCTTTGTCGTCCGGCTCGGCAGCGGTTCGCACGACTTGTATTGGAAGGTCTGGGATGAAGACTCCACCGGCAACACGCTCACGCTGAATGCCGGCACGATGACGGTCGAGGCCATTCCGCTCCGCAAAAAGTGATTGCGCAATAAACCTTGCACGGCGGTGAGCCAGATGTTTAACCGCTACGCCATCGGCGTGCGCGGGACGTGGTTGCGGGACGTGAGCCGAACGCACCCACGCCGATGGCGTTGGGGTTAAACATGGATCTCGTTCCCACGCGGAGCGTGCGAACGAGATTACAGGATGCCCGCCAATGGAATCGAAAGTCCCGGCAGGAGCGGCGACATGTAAGTCTCTTTCGGACCCAGCCAGGATTCGGCGAAGTGGCCGTTGATCAGCGTGAGGATCATCAAGCGATGATCGAAACGATCGACGATCACATACTCGCGCACGCCGAGCCGCTCATACTCTTCACGTTTCTCTTCGTAGTCTCGTTTCATCGCGGTCCAACCGGGGCTGACAATCTCGAAGATCAGGTCCGGGCGCGGTACGGAAACTCCGGCAGTTCGCGGTCGGACTTCAAATAGACCGCGATATCGGGAATCCGATCGGTATCGTCGTCGATGACCGCGTGACTTTCTTGGAAGACGAATTCGACCGAATCGAGATGAGCCAGCATGTAGGCTCCCAAATGGTCTCGAAACGGCATTGTGGTGACATGATGACCGAATTCATGTCGCGGCATGACGACCAGTTTTCCTTCCGCTCGTTCGTAGCGCCATTGCGGGTCGAACTCACCTTCGAGGAATTCCTCGCGCGAGAGTTCGACGCCAGCCTCGGATGGCATCAGTCGTTGTTGAGTCAGGCTCATGGTGGCATCGTAGACTTAGGCGGCTCGCCTGTGCTGGTAAGGATTCAGAAACCGGAAGAGGCCTGCAAACCAAGGGGCTGTGCCAAAACTAACTCAGAGACTTCAATGATGCGATCGACCTCTGCGGACTTCCAATCTCTTGCGGTGTTACTGAGGCACCGCAAGAGATTGGAAGACCGCAGAGAAAGTCTCGGAACCAAATCATGCACAGCC
>JBJXEX010000116.1:0-15560 GCA_046156195.1 Planctomycetaceae bacterium
TTTTGCAGCCTTCCCTGGCATCGCGTCACCTCCTTCAAGGAATGAAGTGGGTGTCATCACATAAAGTTCGTCTTTCATGGAAGGCCAACTACGATTTGAGGCACTAGGTTCAGCCCGACCAACATTCCCACGATGGCGAAGTCCTGCGGAACCAAATGAATTGGTCCCAACGGCAACGGCAGCGGGCTTCGCCAAGCAGGATCACGATGCGGTCGGCGATCTCTTCGACGATCTCAGGCACGGGACTGGTCAGCACGATCGTGGCTTGCTGCTCGGTCACGCGCCGTCGCAAGAGACGTTAGAGAACCAACAATCCGGACGGGGCCAGTCCGCCGGAGAACGGTTCATCCAAGCTGATCCGGCAGATAAACCGTTTGCCGACGAATGGCCCACTCGTCATCCGCCGACGCGCGCCGTTGACGACCTTGAATCGTCACGCAGCCGTGCTGCGGAGCCAACATTCCGCCCAACACCGCCAACAACGTCGACTTGCCCATCCCGTTGGGGCCAACGACCACGACCAACTCACCCGCCTGAATCGTCAGACTGACTCGCTTGAGCGCCGGCTGAATCCCGTAGTGCTGCGTGATGTCTCGGAGTTCGATCATCGCCTCTCCTGGCTATTCGTCATCAACGATCGCAAACAGGTCGCAGACTTTGCACCGAAATCCGGGCAGCACGTTCTCGCCGCTGAGTTCATCCGCTTCATGCAGTTTCACGGCCGAGCGGTCGCCGCGATAAACGGTGACGGTTTCCGATTTCGGCGAGATGACCCAGACCAGCGGCACGCCCGCGTCGAGATACTCCTCGACCTTCGCGTCGGTCTCGTCGGCCAAGTCATGCGGCGACAACACCTCAACCGCGAGGTCCGGAGGAATGCAGACGTAGCCTTCGGGAACTCGCTCTCGCGGAAATCGTCCGAATCGCACAAACGAGACATCAGGTTTGCGAACCTTGCCGGGATCATCCAAAAAACACTGATAACCACAGTCGGTTGTGAAGAAATGCCCCGGCCGCTTGCGACCATAAAAGCAACCAAACAACCAAGTCAAATTCGACGCGATCCAGCTCGATTCCGCTCCCATCGGACGCTCCACAAGTTCGCCGTTGACTAACTCGTAATCCCCCTCGTCCGCCATCGCGAGCAAGTCTTCGGGGGTGATCGGTTCGGCCATTAGTTCGATTGACATGACACACTCCTCCTTCTGAGACACCACTCATACTAACGCTTCGGATCACTTGTCGATCGTCGCGAGCCAATCCAACGTGAACGTCACGAACGTCAGACGCAGGTAGTTGTCCCGTTCATAGAGCAGACCGACGCGGCCATCCTTCAGCCGAGTGAGGCAGCAATAACCCGATGAGCCGGGGTCGATCAGTTTGCTCGTGTGCCAGGTGCGGCCCTCGTCGTGGCTGACACGGACGGTCATTTGCTTTCGCTTGGAAGGGTGATCGGGATTAGCGAACAACAACGTGCTGCGCTGCGAGTCGGTCGGCCATGAGTAACGAATCAAGCTGGCCTGACACGTCGGCTCGACGAGAGCCTCGTCGCGAGTCGGCTCGGTCCAGGTCAGACCGTCATCGCGGCTGCGGCTGATCAGGCGACGGCCGGCGAGTTCCGGTTTCTTGCCGGATCGCGCCCAATGATTGCGCATGTTGATGAGCAACTCGGAACCGTCACCGGCGACGGTCTCAACCAGTTGGCATTCGTTGGTGTGCAGGCCGACGTTGCCGCCCAGTTTCCAAGTCTCGCCGTGATCGTCGCTGTAGATGATGTGCGAAGCGCTGGGGCCGCTGCGGTCGGTCGTCTCGCGATGATTGGCTGGGATGATAAGTCGGCCACGATGCGGGCCGCGCTCCAGAGCGATGCCGACGCCTGGTCCCATCGCATACCAGCCCCAGCCGGGTTTCGAGGCCGAGTCTGTGATGTCGCGGACTTTCGACCAAGTGACTCCGTCGTCGTCGCTGTGAGTCAGCAGCACTCGGCCGTTCTTGCGATTCATCGACAGCCAGATGCGGCCCGTGGCGGGATCGATCACCGGGCAGGGATTGCCGACCGTGATGATCGCGTCGCCTCCTTCTTCATGGACGAGTTGCAGCTTGAGCCACGTCTGGCCGTTGTCGCTGCTGCGGCGCAGCACGAGATCGTTGTCTCCATCGTCACTGAGCGATGTCTTGCGTCCCTCGCAAAAGGCGAGCAGCGTGCCGGGTTTGGTCGTGAGCAACGCGGGAATGCGATACGCGAAGTAGCCGTCTTGGCCACCCACGAAGACGTCGGTGGAGGTTGGCTCTGCGCCGAAACCAAACGATTGGCTAATTGCAGTGACGCACGCGAGAAGCACGAATCGAACGGTCATCTAGCCGACTCCAGTAGTTGGGACTCATTCCTTTGACCAGATTCCTTTGAGTACCTGCCTTCCGTGCGGAGGAGATCAAAGGAATCTGGTCAGAGGAATGAAGGACTTCAAAGACGCTACGTCAGTCCCGCAATCGGCTGCCCGTGATAGATGTGGTGCGGACGATTGAGTTCGTCGTGCCACGCGGCGGTCTCTGGGATGCCGAGGGCGTGATAGATCGTTGCGGCCATGTCCTCCGGCTTCTGCGGATTGCTCGCGGGATACGCGGCGATCTTGTCGGAGGAGCCAATGACCGTGCCGCCGGGGACTCCACCGCCCGCGAAGAAGACACTTTGCACCGCTCCCCAGTGATCGCGGCCCGCTTGGTGGAACGAGTCGGCCAGCAACGATAGTTTCGGAGTGCGACCGAACTCGCCCGCCATGACAACCAGTGTGCTGTCGAGCAACCCGCTGGAATGTAGGTCGTCGAGCAACGCACACAACGCGCGATCGGTCGGCGGGAGCAACTTGTTCTTGAGCCGAGGGAAGATCTCTCCGTGTGTGTCCCATGTCTCGTTGCTGCCGAGATTCACTTGGACGAGATTCACTCCCGACTCGATCAAGCGATACGCCATCAGCAGGGACCAACCGTAGCTGTTGCGGCCGTATCGAATCTGTGTGGCCTCGTCGGCGTTCGTGACGTCGAAGGCTCGCCTCACTTCGTTCGCGGCCAGCAGCGAGATCGCCGATTGACGATGATCGTCATAGCTCTGCGAAGCGGCCGAGCGTTCGAGATCACTCCGCTGCTGATCCAACTCGCGGAGCAGCGAGATCCGATTGTTGACTCGGCCCAAGCTCAGGTCGGGGGACAACGTGATGTTCGGAGCTTGATAGACACGCGCGTCGGGTGAGGCGGGAGGCTTCTTCGTTTGGTTTGGAAACGTGAACTCCGGGTACGCTCCGCGCCACATCGGATCGCCATACGGCGACGCCTCAATGAAGAACGGATCGCGATGCCGGCCCATCAGCCCGCCGTAGGCTCCGGGCATCACGCCCCCCGACCAATGCACGAGCCGCTCTGGCAAGACAATCGCCGGTGGCAGATTGTTGGACCGACGCGGGACCGCATCGCCGACGATCGACGCGATGCTCGGCCAGTCCGACGGTCGCGGCTTGCGGTCTCCGACGAAGCCCGGCGACGTGACGCTGCGGCCGGTCAACATGAAGTAATGTCCCAGCGTGTGCTCGTTGCTCGGATGCGTCAGAGACCGGAGCACCGACCAGCGGTGACTTTGCTTGGCGAGTCCCGGCAAGTGCTCGCAGATGTCGAGTCCCGGCGAGCTGGTCGCGATCGGCTGGAACTCACCACGGACTTCGGCCGGAGCATTCGGCTTCAAATCGAAGCTGTCATGCTGCGAAAGACCTCCAGATAAAAAGATGTAGAGGCAAGCCTTCGCCTTGCCCGAGTTCGTCGTTCCGTTTTTGGGTGACGACTCTCCCGCGCGCGTCTCGCGCAGGGCCGTGAGATGGTTCATCCCCAACCCCAGCAACCCGACCGCTCCCGCCTGCACGGCGGTGCGTCGCGAAATCGAAGGGTGTCGCAGGTTCGGTGAATCGATCATCGAATGTCGTCCTCTTCTCGGCTTGATTGAGTTGTTTGCGACTCACCTTGTCAGTTTATGGGCGCTTCTCACAGCTCTCCACCAAGCTAGCCTCATTATCACAACGACTGGAAGTGAAGGTGCCCGACGAATGAAAGGAGACGACGAATGCCGTGATCGTTGGCCACATTCGTCGTCTCCCTTCATTCGTCGGGCACCTTTCCCCTGAAGTTGATTTGGCAGGATTGGTTTCTGCCTTGGCTCAAAGTTCATTGAAACTGCTTCGAGAAGCTCATCGCTGACGGACACCTTTGCGAATTTGAATGGCCACGGCATTCTTCTGCGGCTCGCCCGGAGTGCTACGGCCGTCGGCGACGTATTTCTCAAGCAGCTTCGTCAGCCGCGCGACTGTCTCTGGATGCTTGTCTTGAAGATTCGTCGTCTCGCCGATGTCGGTGCTCAGGTCGAAGAGTTGATTCGGCGGCAGTTCGTCGTCTTTCATGCCGGGACGAGGATTGCTCCAACCGCCAGAACCGGGGCAGAGCGCGAGCTTCCATGAACCTTCACGGATCGCGAACGAACCGTTGATCGAGTGACTGACGAGCGTCGTTCGCGCGGACTTGCCGGCTTGACCGAACAGCGTCGGCAGAAAGCTGATGCTGTCCTCAGCCGCATTCGGTGACAGCCTCGCGCCGACGATCTCAGCAACGGTCGCGGTGACATCGACGAGGCAAGTGAGTTGATCGGTCGTCGAACCGGCTTTCACGCGACCGGGCCAGCGGACGAGAAAGGGCACTCGGTGTCCCCCTTCGTAGATGTCCGCCTTGTGACCGCGAAAGAGGTAGCTGGGGTTGTGCCCCTTCGCGAACAGTTCATCGAACTTGGCTTGCGGCGAGCAGCCGTTGTCGCTGGTGAAAATCACCAGCGTGTTGTCGGTCAAGCCATGCTTGTCGAGCGTGTCGAGCAACTGCCCGATCGCGGCGTCCTGCTGCATGACGAAATCGGCATACGGATTCAGCCCGCTCTTGCCGAGCCAGTCCCCTTTCGGATGAATCGGCGTGTGCGGCGAGGCGTACGGCAGGTAAATGAAAAACGGTTTGCCCTGTTTGGCGTCAGCCGCGCGGCGGTCGATGATTTCGATCGTCTTCTTCGTCAGGTCAGGCAGCACATCGGCGTCGTCAAATCCAGGAGCCGCTGGTCCCAGCCGCGTCATCGGCTTGCCTCGGCCGAACATCAATTCGAAGCCGCGATCCTCAGTCGGCAGCACTTTGACGCGATCGTTCTCGATGTAAGTGAACGGCACCATGTCGAGCGACGCGCTGATGCCGAAGTACTCGTCGAAGCCGACGCTATTTGGCCCGTTCTGAATCGGCTGCGAGTAATCGACGTTAAAAACTTGCTCGCGCGATTCGATGTTGAGTTCGGTGACGTTCTTCCCCTCCTTCTTCACCCAGTCCATGCCGAGATGCCACTTGCCGACGCACGCCGTGTGATAGCCGTGCTGCTTGAGCATCGACGCGATCGTCAAGCGCCCCGGTTCAATCAACCGCGGACTCAAGCCGCCAAGCACTCCGCTTTGCAGCTTCGTCCGCCAGTTGTAGCGCCCAGTCATCAACCCATACCGAGTCGGCGAACAAACGGCGGACGACGTGTGAGCGTCAGTAAAAATCATCCCCTCGCGAGCCAACCGATCCATATTCGGCGTCGCGATCTTGCCGTCAGGATTGAGGCACTTCAAATCGCCGTAGCCCAGGTCATCACACAGGATCAACAAGATATTCGGCCGCGACGGCTCGGCCGCGTCGCTGCTGTGCAGTGCAACGAAACCAGACAACGCGGCCATCACGGAAAAGAACCAGCGAAATCGTACGAGCATCATGATGTCCCTCTGATTGGCAAGTGTTCGTCATAGCCCGACTCTCCGAGGCAGTGAACTTTCAGAGCCGCGACCGTCAGGGAGCGGTAAGTCCTCGCAATTCACCACTCCCTAACGGTCGCGGCTCTGAAAGTTCACTGCTTCTTCGTGCCAGGCGACGGAGAGCGTACTACCAATCCACATTTTGTCCGAGTCCCAAGCCGGCAGCCTTTTCCACCGAGACTCGCACATTGAGAACGCTTTCCTCACAGCCCACCTTCTGGAAAAATAGCCATCGCTTGATTCAAATATCGTTTGATCAAAGACTGCCGCGAATGCTTCGCGATGAAGTCTCGGCGTTTTGGGTGGGAGCCTCGGACATGTCAAACACTGTCACACCTCAACCAGATTGGTCGTTCCGCTTTGCCGCCGAGCTGATCGAGTCCGCACTGCGCAACGACTCGCCCAACTTCGCCGAAGTCCTGGAACGAATCGTCAGGGAGTTCAAAGCCTTCGGCTGCATCGTGTGGGAGTACGTCCCCCCGGATGACTCCGGCCAACCCAGCGATCCCACAAAGACCGACCCCGAATCGCTCTTCACTTTGGCAACTTGGTTTCCAGAGGGCAAAGAGCTTCAGATTTGCGACCTGCCAACAAACGGAACTGTTAGCGGTACTGCATTCGAGTCCGGTAAACCGTTTTGTGTTGAAAACGTGCAATTAGAAGGTGGCCACAAACGCGATGAACCATTTCTCAAAGACAACAACATCGGACCACTTTGCTCATGGCCAATTCAGTTTCACGACAGACGGCGTGGCACGTTTGATCTTCTCCGCCAGTTTGATCAGGGACCATTTAAAGCCCCTGAAATTGAGCGTGTGAAGCCCATTGCCGCACTGATCCCTCAACTGTATCGGGCAGTTCGCGATCGCTTCAGCCTGCAACTGATTCAGACCATCGGTGACAAGGTACGTCAGACACTTGATGCGCCTCAGTTTGAGAGTTCCGATGGTTTCACCAATTGCCTCAATACCATTTGCAAACTTGTCGGCGACACCTTGAAATCGTTCGAAGTTTCGATCGTGCTTAAAGATCCCCAACAGCAGAACCAGTTCGGAGTAAAAGCCACGACTTGGGAAGAGGGCAAATTGGAAGCAGAGCACCAGACCTATCAAATCGACATGGAATCCCCGTTGGAAGGTTGGAAAACAGATCACAAAACCGCTTCCGTTATCCGCCATCGCGAGCCAATGCTGTTGTTTGACATCAAACGTGCGATTCCCAGTTCTGCGTCGAACAAACATCCCGGACTGAGGTTAAACCTGAATGACTCGTTCATCACCCACTTCAAGACAAATACCAAATTAGACGAAGCACCAATCAGCTACATCGCCGTGCCCGTCCATTACAGGGGCAAGACAATTGGCGCGATCCGATGCTGTGGCGCTCTCAGCCCACCACACTATTTCTCACAGCGTGACTTGGATTTGTTACAAGTCATTGCGGACCAAGTCGCCCATTTGGCAGGTACGAGAGCACATTTGGCAGGTACGCGGGCACATTTGCGTGAGGCTGATGAACAAGTCAAAGCGGTCGAGCGATTCGCGTCCGGGTTGAGCAGCCTGAACAGCACCATTCAGAATGAGATCGCTCAATCGCGTCCAAATATCGAGACGGTGATCGATGAGGCCATTCGCCAAATTCAACAAATGGTACCTGCCTATGCGATCGACTTTCGTCGTTACAACGACGAGCAACGGTCACTGCTGTTCGATAAATTCGGTGGACTATTTTGGGACAACGCCTCACCGGAGAAGGTCAAAGAGTTTCAACAGATGGCATTTCCAATCGACACGGCGGCCCTCCCAGAAAAGGCCAGGTCCGCCGGCGAACTTGCGTTGATGACAAGCAGTGCCTACTGGGCCGAAGAAATTAACAAAGATCGCTTTTTTACAATTCATGGACTCTTTCAAGGTGCCAAGCAGGCACTCGTTGTTCCGGTCAAGGCGGGTACGAGAAACTTCGGCGTGCTCGATCTTGTTTATGCAGCCGACGCACCGGGGCTGACAAATAACTGGCGCAAACTTTTTGAAATCATGGGGACGCAGTTGGGACTCTATAGTTCCCTGATTGAGAATCGCATAGCTGTCGATCGCAGCTACGAGGACTTGGCCCACAATCTGAAAGGCCCGCTGGCGCAAGCAAGAGATCGAGCGGATCGAATGGTGGCAGTGGCGGAGCGAGGCCGACAAGTACCAATCGGCAGTCTTAAGGCCGTTCGGGGACTATGCCGAAAGGCGCTCGGCGTCATGCGAATCCTCGCGATGTCCGCGGATTTCCACTCCATGCGAGCCATCAAGTTACATACGACCGAGTTGTCAGTCGATCGGTTGATTGGACTGCTGAACCAAGCGGCCAGTGACTACGAATTGATTTATAAAAGCAGGAGCGTGACATTTCACATAGACTCTCGCTCTGTTCAATCAGCATTCTTAAACCGACCAAAGAGCACGGATTTTGAACTACTCGAACAGGCCGTCTTCAATGTTTTCGACAACGCAATCAAGTACAGTAACCCGTCGACAAAGATCGAGGTCAAAGCACTCAGATTGCCGACCGGCGAGGTTGGCATTGAGGTAGCCAACCAAGGAATTCTTCTGTCGACAGACGATGCAAAATTATGCCTTGATCGTGGCTGGCGTGGAGAAGTCGCTCAGAAAGTCACACAAGATGGTTCCGGTTTGGGACTCTGGCTTGTAGATAATATTCTGGATCGCATCTACGGTCGGTTGGATGTGCGAGCAACCGACAACCAAGGCTGGACCCGCGTGCGGATTATTCTCAAGTGAAAGGCAAGTCACAGATGTCAAACAACGGAAACAAACCGCTGCAATTCGTCCTTTTGGAAGACGATGATCTCACGGCAGATCACATTGAGGAAGGACTACTCGATACGTTCGGCGCGAATACAATCGTTCGGATTCTTCGTTTCGAATCAGAATTCTGGGATGCGTTTGATGATCACTGTGCTGCCCAGCCTGATGCGTACATTTTCGATGTCCGAGTGCGGTGGACGACACTTGGCCCCAAGTTCTCGCCACAGCCCAATGACAAAAGAGATTTTACCATTGCTGGCTGGCGATGTTACCAAGCAGTCAAAGCGAAGAACCCCAATTTGCATTGTGTCCTGTTTACAGTTTTGGACGACGCCGATTTGAGAGTTCGAATTGGCGACCACTTCATTGGTGTCGCACATGTCACCAAGAGTCAGGGACTAGATGAGTTGGTAGCCGAATTGCGAAAAATACTAGTAGG
This sequence comes from Planctomycetaceae bacterium, assembly GCA_046156195.1. Classification (GTDB taxonomy): domain Bacteria; phylum Planctomycetota; class Planctomycetia; order Planctomycetales; family Planctomycetaceae; genus SXKJ01. The sequence continues at coordinate 9,108 of JBJXEX010000116.1, forward strand.
TCAGTAGTCCTTAGACGTGCTACATATCGCGCGATCCACCACAACTTAACCTGCCGTTTGCGTGGTCCGCGTAATCGGAGGAATGTCTGCTTTCACTGTGGGACGTCTATAGTCTAGCAAGTACTTCTCCCAATCCTTTAGGTTGAACTCCTTTGCGGTCTCTGTCGCGAACTGCAATCCTTCGCGAATGATTATTCTGGTGATCTTGTCCGACAATTCGACGTTATCGTCTTGGCGAAGTATTTCATATTGGCGCAGCTTTTCAAATTCTTGCGATGTTTGACCTATCGGCTCTATCCAAGTCTGCGGGTCCGACGATGACTGGCATATCGCAAACTCAGTCACAGCTTGGTTACAGAATGTCTTAGTGTAGTCGCGTTGAATGACATTCTCTGGAATTCCTTGAAAAAGCGGAGTCCAAACCATGAAGAAGTAGTTGTCGTTCTCAGTCCATGAGGCCGACAGATCCAGGGACAAGACCATTCCTTTTGGCCAATTCCCTTTATCGGCAAGTTCAACAATCATGCGACGCTTCTTCATTGGCCAATTCGATTGTGGCACTTTCGGTTTCGCAAGGCTTAGTAACGGAGTCACCAAGTGGTCTAAGTACTCGCGTCGAAACTTGGGATTAGGTTCTTGAGACGCCAGTGTTTTTAGTTTTGGACCGAGTTTTTCGACCACAGTCTCCCAGTTTGGTTCTTTCGTCTGAACCATGCGAACGAGTCCATCCCAGCCGTCTTGAGGACGGGCTTCGAAATAGCCTTCGCCACGGCCGGACTCGATCACCTCGCCCCAAAGGTTTTCAAGGCGGCCGTCGATTTGGTTTTCGATGAGTGCATTGAACAGGGCATGACGCAGGAGTGGGCGAAATTCTGGGATTTGGTGAACCTGTCGGCGTTCGTAGATTCTGTGAACTAATGCACCAAGCTGGTGAGGGCAGGCCAACCTCGCTGAGAGCAGCAGCGAGTTATAGAGCAATGTTTCCGGGAGCGGGACGCTTGCCGTTGCGTCGAGTTGAATCGCCAGCACGTCGTGCAAGCGGCCGATCAATGCCTCAGTGGCCTTACTTGCCGAGAACCGATCGTCACAGGTTTGAACCGCTGTCAGAAGTCTTTCGAACGGTTCGTATCGGTCGCCATCCAGCGGCAGGCTCAAGCCCTGCAACCACGCCTGTAAATCGGCTGTTGAGTAATCTCGTTGACAAATACGTTGTTCAAACTGTTCCATTTGTCTCGGCCATTTGTTGTCAAAGTTCTGTTCGCCCCGACGCCAGACTACTCGGCCGACCGCAGTCGGCCGGCGCGAATTTGTACCCGAATTCCCAAAATTCTGCCAATTCGGTCTGGACGCGCCTTTGAGTTCGGTTTTTCCGGTGACACCAGATTCAAGCCAAGGTATTTGGGTTTTTCATCCAGGATGGAGGCACTGTCGGGTATTGATCGATTAGTCGAATGTGGTGTGATGATCGCCATTCCTTTAGGTCCTTGGTGTCTGTTCCAACCTCGACCTGTTTCACGGCGACGATATGTTCCTCGGTGTGATCGACCGATGAGTGCAGGTATTCGCGCAACAGGTTTTGGGTTGGCGACGGCATTGTGGTCGGAGACCCCGATGTGGGAACTAACGACATGGGGTGCCCGCCGTCGTCGGCCTCCTCTGCCGGACTGGGAAAGAACAAATAGTGACTTCCCGCATCGAGCTGGCTGGGCCGCGCGAAGTTCGGCTGTTGGTCGGCATCATCAAGGCCATATTGCAGTAAGACGATCCAGTCTCCTTTTTTGACTGGGACGCCGACTGTATTTGCCCAGTCATCGGCGGCGCGTTCGAGGAGTTTTCTCTCCCCCTGGTGAACCTGAGTGAGATCGTCCCAAAGAGTGGTCCATGCGGGTTCAAACGGGAACTCTTTACGATCCTTGTTGAGAACCCGAATCAGTTCGGCTGCGACCAGTGTTCGGTGCCGAACCCCCTCGTCATCACTGAGAGTCTTTGGGGCGAACTCCTTCATGATCCATTCGCCGAACGGTTGATTTTCTCGTGGCGACAACGAGTCCCAATTGATGCGGTGCCCGTTGGCTAGAGCCATTCGGCCTAGTGACGCAGATGCTCTATATAATGGATCCTTGAGTTTGGGATTTGAAAGATTCTGGATCCGAACGAGTCTTGGCCGATTCAGTCGATCGTTGAAGTTCTTGAGATCGATACAGTTCAGTTCGTTCAACTCCCTATCAAAAGCGTCGCTCTTGACTGACAGTTTGGAGTCAAATCGTCCGCGAACATGCTGTTCGAGATAACTATTCAACGCATTGAGCAATTGCTGGACGTCACCAGTTCCAACCGGTTTTTTCAACACGTCGAGAACCTTTTTTGCGCGGCTGTCTGAAATACGGTGGTCATACACAAGATTGTGAAGGACGGCGCGTTCGCCTTCTTGCGATTCCGACGTTTGATGCCATGCCTCCCAAGCGATTTGGCGTAGGCGAATTACATGCCCCACTTCCGGTTCCATGAACAACCTCCCGCACAGGATCTGCGTGACCATGAATTACGGACAGCAGTTCGATGCACGGAATTGGAGCGGCATTTCTCATACGCTTCAAGCGTTCAACCACTGTCGAAACCCGTGAGGCATGCACGGTCGCATCCGGTCTGATTGGGAAGGAACGTGGAGTCGGCCGGGATGGCTCGGCAGACAGGGTGACTTGAAGGCAGACCGCATGAGTCTGCAGGTAGAGCGGCCGCGACCAACAACAGGCGCGAGACCAGAACCATGAGGGACTCCTTTGTGCGGAACTGAATGATGAGTCAGAGGCCAAGCCGGGATAAGTCAATGACCCGCTTTGTAACCCGAAGTGTCAGCGAGTGCGTCATCACCCTCGCTGAGGCTTCGGGTGACGACGCGGCGAGCCGCTTTGTGGCGCACGCGGCTCGCGTGCGAGGATTCAGAATTCATCGAACGACAGTTTCTGACGCACGCGAGCCGCGTGCGCCACAGGTTCAGTCCTGCCGACGCACCATTTCCTGAATCCAAATCGGGGCAAAAGGTGAGGTACACCCTTTGGAACATGGGTAGTCGCGATAGATGCCCAAAGCTTCCCCGATGGCGATCGCACGCTTGCGAAGTTTGGGGAAGTGGATGCCGATCCCGGCCAGGCAGAAGTTCATCGTCCATTGAGCTTCAGGAGCCGCGTCCTTCATTTCGGATTCGATCCGGTCCAGCAGCGCGGGTAGATCAAGCCCTTCGGGATTCTTCCCGATCCGCTCGGACGTCACACTCCAGCCGGCGCGGGCTGCCCACGGATCAGCATCCGCCATCCACTTTTGACGGAGAGGCTCCTTCTCGGCATGTTTCTTGACGACGTAGGAACTGAGCCAGTCCGCGACATGTTCCGATCCGACGGATCGCACCATCCGATCCAATTCGTCGGCTGACAGTTTTTGGGGATCAAGCAGCAGGATGGCCAAGAGCTGGGCATCGACGTTCCCCGTCTTCCAGAGCGCAATGGCCAAAGCGTGGTTGGCCTTAGTTTTCGCGGCCAATTTTCGGATGTCACCGTGCAGGACGCCAAACTGATTGTCTCCGGCCCCGTGCTTCCTGTTTTGTTTTCGGACCTTCTCATTGCCGAGTGCTTTGAGCTGCGCGAGAGTTTCTTTGAGAGTCATGGCTATCTTTCTGCCGTCAGTCAGCACAAGAACCGGGATCACCGCGAACTGAGCCACGCGCGGCCTTTCGAGGTCGCGACTTTGACGGGTGGGATTGATACGAATGCCAAACGCTCGCCGCAACGAATGTGGCTCGACGTTCCGAGGCTGTGAAACAATTGACGCGTAGTCGAGCGGGGTGGCGTCAGCCCCCCGGTATCCAGCGGACATTGTGACCACCGGGGGGGGCTGACGCCGCTCCGCTCGCCAATTTCTTCACAGCCTCTCCGCGTCAAGAATCGCGATGCGGAGTGTCGCGCCACAATGCGCGCCGACAAGAATCTGAAAACGAGTAGTACGAATCGGCACTCTCGATCCGCAAGCGGCCCCTGAACGTCCGAGGGCTGACGCCCCTCGGCTCGCCAACGGCGAGAGGGCTTCGCGGCGGGGGAATTCAGCGCGATCGTCATCGCTGTCGAACATTCGCGTTGCCACGATTACGATGGCATCGCACCTTCATTCTGAATGGTCCACGTTGTTTTCACCGCTGAGGCGACTTCATGTCCAACAGCTTTGCCAATCTGAAAGCCGAACTGCTTGCCCGAATGGTGCGTGGTGAAATCGCCATGCCGGAGTACGTCCAGTTTCTCGCCGAAATCGAGCGACAGGCTGGCGAGTCATCTGCGGATCAACAACCCGCGTCGCCGAGAAAAGATCCGCCACGTAAGCGCAACCCCAAGCAACTCGAATTGCAGCCGGACATGTCGGTCGAGAAGTTCAAACTGGTGGAGTATCTCGGCGAAGGAGGCATGGGGCAGGTTTGGAAGGCGTGGGATCCGTCTGAGCAGAACTTTGTCGTGCTGAAGTTTCTGCCGCCGGAACTGCGACGTAGTGAGGCAGACATCGCCCAATTTCGTGAGACCTATCGGCGCGTGCGACGGCTGCATCATATGCACATCTGCCCGTTGTATGACCTCGGTGAAGACCCGCACGCCGGAACCTTCCAGGTCATGCTGTTCCTGGATGGCATCAGCCTGAATCAGTGGTGGCCGCAGCACGCCGATTCACAAGGCCGCCTGCCGCTGTCGCAAGTCGAGCAAGTCTTGCGTCCGGTGGCGTTGGCTCTGGACTACGCGCACAAGGAAGGGGTGATTCATCGCGATGTGAAGCCCGGCAACATCATGGTGACCGAGTCACCGTGGGACATTCATGTGATCGACTTCGGTCTGGCGGCGGAACTTCAAAAGTCGGTGACACGCACCAGCCGCGTGCAAATGGATGCGTCGGGCACGCAAGCCTACATGGCTCCCGAACAATGGCTGGGCAAATTCCAGGACCATCAAACGGATCAGTACGCTTTGGCCGTGGTGGCTTATGAGATGTTGGCGGGACGATTGCCGTTCGATGCGACCAACTCGATGGCTCTGGCTTTCGCAGTGACGAATAGCGATCCCGACGCCATTCCGGGATTGCCGAAGGCTGTGAATGCCGCGTTACTCAAAGCGCTCTCGCGACAACGGAAGGAACGATTTGAAAAGTGCATCGACTTCGTGGAGGCACTCAAATCTGATCGAGTCGCCCACATCGAAACACGCAGCACGGCGGCAGTGGATTCGCGCCGTGCTCCCGAACAGCATTCGGTCTCCAAGCAACAATTCGGCTTGCAACCGCGTCACGACGATCAACGGCCTTTACCGAGGGAGTTCACGAACTCGATCGGCATGAGGTTCGTACTGATCGAACCGGGCGAGTTCATGATGGGATCGAACAAGAATGACAATGATGAAAAACCGCGTCACTTGGTACGAATCACGCGGCCGTTTTATCTGGGTGTGTTTCCGGTAACGCAGGCCGAGTACGAAGTGGTGACGGGGCAGAATCCAAGCTGCATGGCCGACGATCCGCGTTGTCCGGTCGAGCAAGTTTCGTGGAAAGACGCAGTGGCATACGCGCAGAAGTTGTCGCAACTGTCAGCGGAACTGAGCCGCGGGCTGACCTACCGTTTGCCCACGGAGGCGGAATGGGAATATGCCTGCCGCGCGGGAACGACCGGGAAGTGGTGCTGTGGGAACCAAGAATTCGAATTGGACGACTACGCTTGGTTCATCGACAATAGTGAGAGTCAAACCCATCGGGAGGGTGAGACAAAACCGAACGCGTGGGGACTGCATGACATGCACGGTAACGTTTGGGAGTGGTGCTTGGACTGGTACGACGCAGGGTACTACAAGGTGTCGCCGTCGGATGATCCGCCGGGTCCGTTCTCAAGCTCGTCCCGCGTGCTCCGGGGCGGCAGTTTGTTCGACTCCGCCGACAGCGCCAGGTCGGCGAACCGTTTCAGTAACCCGCCGGGCCGGCGCAACAACTTCTTCGGGTTCCGCTTGGTGTTAGGACAGACGGCCCAATAGACGGATATTTCGATCAATCGTTCAACGGCCACTTGTAGTTTGATCAAACTGTTGGGACTACAAAGCAATCATGAAACACGAAACCATCGCGGACACCTTTTCGGACAATGATCGCAAATTGCTAGTTTTCTTTGCGTCAAATATCAAATCGACAGGCTCATTCAATATCGACGAATCTGCGTTGCGGATTGCAAGCGGCCTCTCTGACGACGACGTGCGGCGAGTGATTGATCGACTTGGAACAAGGTATTGTCAGAGAATAACTCCAACTGCCTTTGAAGGTAGCTGTCTAATCTGTGGAACTGGCGCTGCCGAGAATTGTGTGATCGGTTAATTGTTCGGGATGGATGCGGCCGAGCAACTCAAACAGGATGTGCGTGAGGGACGGATCGATGTTGATCGGCTC
>JBJXEX010000157.1:0-21526 GCA_046156195.1 Planctomycetaceae bacterium
TCCCTGAGCTTCCATGCTCGCTCCCTCCTCCGTGAGAAAGAGAAAGGATCGAGATCTTGGCCCAGTTTTGCGAACCCAGTTTTGCGAACCCAGTTTTTAGTACCTAGATTCCGTTAGAGTCAGGAAGGCCGAACCGCGAGACCTCGTGATTTGCACGTTCACCGAGAAAGCGGCGTTTGAATTGCGAGATCGCATTTCGGCCGCGGCACGCAAGGTCGGTTATTCGGGAGACCTGACCGAACTGCGAGTCTCGACGATTCACTCGCTGTGTCACGGTCTGTTGGTGGTTCATCGCCACCGCACCGTCTGGGACTTTCCCAAAATGGTCAATTGGTCATGGTTTTAGTGTGGCGCTTTGGAGTGTGGTCTGCCTTGGGATTGCGGCGTCTCGCGTTTTTTTGATAGCCCTCGGGTTTTGGAAACGCCAATTCGCCAAGGAGGGCTTGAGATGTCGTTTGCTGCATTGCCTCAACATTGGGTGAACGCTGCCGTGGTTTTTGCGCAGCAACGCTTGGTCCGTCAGTACGCCGAGCAGTCGGGCCAGAATCGCGAGGCGATTTATCGGGACGCCCATCGCCTGAATGAGGAACTCGAAGTGGCGAAGTCCGCAGCTCAAGCACAAGCCGAAGGTGTCAGCTTGCCGGTGGCCCAGCGTCTTTTAAAAACTTTGCGGCAGATCGAACTTTGTCGGTCAGTGCGTTAGGCCGTCTCTCGCAGGAGCCTCAGAAGAAAGCGGCCGCGATTCTCGTCGTTCTCGACGAGGCGGTTCGGTCGCGCGTCGTGGAAGGCACCTTCGACGAAATCTTCGTCGGGCAGCAGCCGATTCTGATGGGTGTCGAGCCGAATCGTCTCTGTTGGATCGTCGGCGATTTGGCGAAGAATCCCGACGGAGAAATGTGGGCGGCTCACTTCGATCGCTTCGATCACCTGGAACATGCCGTGACCGATGCCGGCCCGTCACGAGGCGGAACGAGTTCTCGAAGAGGCCGTCGGAATCGAAACCGCCTGGAAACACGTCTGCTCTGCGTTGGAGTGGTTCACTCCCGAAGGAAAACTGAACACTGTGGCGGCGGCGCGTGAGACACTGACTCAGTGGCTTCCGAGGCTGAAGGGTCAGACGTGGGAAAAGACCGTGCGGATGTTGCGACGATTACTGTCCCCGCACCGTCAACCACGATGATGTTTCGATGCGATAGCCGCGAACCGCCACTAACCGAGGATCTTGCAACTCAAAACTCAGACGCTCACGCGACGAGACGCACTTTTCACCGCGACACCCACTGCACCGCCGCGTTGGCTTTCGCAGCGGCTTCGCCAGTAAAGAGCATTGGTGCGTTGCCTCCTGCTGCTTGCGTACTGGCGGCGGTGAGTTTCGGTAGTTCTTTCTCGCCGCTGAGCCAGACTTCGCTGCCGGCGCTGAGTGCCAACAGTCCGGGGACGTCGCCGTACTTCACCGCACCGGGCAAGAACTGCGGATCGTCGAATTCGGTCAGCGATGCGAAGCGGAAGCCGGCCGTGTCGACCGCAGTGCGATCAATCGCGGGACCAGCGATGAACTTCGCGGCGGCGACCCATAGACCCGCTCCACCGAGTCCGACGACATGAACCTTCTGTGCTCCGTGATCGTCGCCGCGAACGAAGCTGACGAGCGTCAGGATGTCGTGGACTCGCTGAGCGAACAGCGGGTGGTTGTAGCCGTAGGTGAACCCGGCGAATTGGCGCGGCGTGTTGACCTTGCGATTCCGCAGCGGCGTCGGCGTTCCAGCCGGCACGAGCTCGCCGGTGCCGAACACGTCGGGCGAGACAACGCTGAATCCGGAATCGAGCAGCGTCTTGATCTCGTACTTCGGCGATCCGTCCGCGTTGAACAAGCCCGACTTGCCGGACTCATCGACCCACACGACGACTTGCTTGTTCCACTTCTTCGGATGGAGGAAGACGATCGGGAGTTCTTCTTGTTGCTTCTTCAAACGCAGCACGTCGCCGAAGAAGAAGAACTCGCCGCGGTCTTCTTTCTTGATCTTCTCCCGTTCGATACTTTTTGAATCGGGCAGTTCGCGGCCGATCAGAGTCTTCCAGCCGGTGCCGATCACGTCGCGAAATTTCGTCAGTGAGTTGCTGTCGGTCGGCGTCAATGCGGCGAGTTGCTTGGCGTCGTCGTCAGCCAGCGTCTTCGTCAGCGTCCGTTCAAAATCGTCGCCGCTGGGAGGCTTCGGATGCTGGTCGTCCCAGACGGTCAGTTCGGCGATCGACAGCGGTTGGAAATCCTTTTCGACGATCGGATCTTTGTCTCCGAGCTTCAGATGCTTATTGAACCACGAATACATCGCCGCTCGGCTGGGCTGGTTGTAGTTGTGCGGGAAGTGCAGATACGCCGTTGCTTTGACGTTGTCCTTCGCGCCGAGCATCTCGTAGAGCTTGTTCAACTCCGGCATCCCCTTGGTCATGATCTCTTTGGTCCAGTCGTCGGCCGCGACCATGCCCAGCGGCTTGGGTGCGAACAGGCCGGCGAGTTCGATGTTGCCCGTGTTGATTCGCAGCAGCGAGCAGTTCTCACAGGTGCAGCCACCCTGCATCCCGGTCGAGACCATCACCGCCGGAAACTGCGCGGTGACGCGCGGATCAATCGCCGACAGGATGAATGTTTGAGTCCCGCCGCCGCTGGCTCCGGTCACGCCGATGCGGTTCGGATCGACGTCGCTCTGGCTGAGGATGAAGTCGAGAGCCGCGATCGAGTCCAGCGTTTGCAGGCCCATGACGCTCTGCAATCTCGCCTCGGCTTGAGCGCTGTAGAAACCCCAGGAGTCCGGCTTTTCCATCTCTGGCCGCCGCTCCGAATAGCGATGCACGAGAGCATGGCTGAGCTGTGTGCTGTCGGCGTTGCCGATCATGTCGTAATGAAACACGACGCAGCCCATTCGTGCGAGCTGCACGCACCGCGCCTGCAACGGATACCGTCCGGAGTTCTCGAATCGCTCGGCCCCAACGACGATCTGCTGTCGCACTGCCGCCTCACCGGCATCGTAGAACCGCCCGTTGTTCCAGTGCCCGTGAGGACAGAGCACTCCGGCGAACGGACCCTTCTTCCCCTTCGGCTTGAACAAGCTGCCGGTCACGAAGAAGCCGGGAGCACTCTCGAAGTAGACGCGTTCGACGGTGAAGTCGTCGCGATCCACCTTGCCGTGAATGATCGGCTTGAGCGGCCCTTTGGTCGGCATCGGCCACAAGCCCTGCGAGACGAGCACTTGTTTGCGCACGACATCGGCTCGCTTGGCCCACTCTTCTTTTGTGGCGGGCACCTCCAGCGGAAAGTAGCCATTGAGGTCTTTCAAATTGCCGAGCCGCTTATCCGCGGGGACTCGGCCATCGGGCAAGACCTTCACATCGGCGACAGCCAGCGAACTGACACAGCAGACGACAAACGCAAGCAGCAGGCGGGGCATGGCGGGATCTCCTTCAACTTCGGTGGGACGCGGACTCTTTCACTCGCACCGCGGCGGTGCGGGATTGGAAGTGACTCACGCCGAGAACTCAATTCAGTCGCGATCGGCCACTCAAGGGATTCGATGAATTCCCTGAAGGCTTCGGAGCAGAGACTGGCAACTCACGTCGCTCTCGCGCCATCATCTTGGCTGGCTGTCATTTCGTCGCGCGAACCAAAGGAGGGATCGTTATGTCCGCGTTGTCCGACACACTCAACCGATTGGGAGTCGCGACCGAACCGCACGCGGTTTGGGTCGGCGGCAAAGGGATCACTGGCCGCGGATCATTGCTGGTGGGCCGCTCGCCGATTGACGGATCGACGTTGACGACGTTCTCCGCCACGAGCGTGGCGGATGTGCCGCAGGTCTTGAACTCGGCAACCGAAGCGTTTCGGACTTGGCGACTGATACCGGCTCCGCAACGCGGCGAGTTCGTGCGGCGTGTCGGCAATCGCTTTCGCGAATGGAAGTCCGATCTCGCGGCGATCATCACGGCCGAGACCGGCAAGATCACCCAAGAGGCGCTCGGCGAAGTGCAGGAGGTGATCGACATCTGCGACTTCGCGGTCGGACTCAGCCGGCAGTTGTATGGATTGACGATTGCCACCGAGCGGCCTGGACATCGGCTCGCCGAACAATGGCATCCGCTCGGCCCGATCGGGGTCATCACGGCGTTCAATTTTCCGATGGCAGTCTGGGCCTGGAACGGGGCTCTCGCTTGGGTCTGCGGCGATCCGGTGGTTTGGAAGCCGTCGGAGAAGACGCCGTTGTGCGCGGTCGCTTGCCAAGCGGTGGTCGCGTCGGTGTTGCGCGAGATGCCGCACGTTCCGCCAGCGGTCTCATGCGTGTTGATCGGCACCGGTGCGGGAGTCGGCGAACTGCTCGCGGATGCGGAATCATTGCCGCTGATCTCTGCGACCGGCTCAACCGCGATGGGGCGAGCGGTCGCGCAGCGCGTCGCCGCTCGCTTGGGCCGTTCGCTGCTGGAGCTGGGTGGCAACAACGGAATGATCGTGGCTCCGTCGGCGGATTTGGAACTGACGACGCGAGCGATCGTGTTCTCCGCCGTCGGCACTTGCGGGCAACGCTGCACATCACTGCGTCGGTTGCTCGTTCATGACAGCATCGCCGACGAACTGATCCGCCGAGTGCGGGCGATCTACGACAAACTGCCGATCGGCGACCCTCGGCAATCCGGCACGTTGGTTGGCCCGCTGGTTGATGAGCGAGCGTTTGACTCGATGCAACGAGCCTTGCGACAGGCTCACGAGCATGGGGGCACAGTGTACGGCGGCATCCGTCAGACCGATGGCGTTCCCTTGGGAGGCTTCTACGTCCGACCCGCACTCGTCGAGTTTCCGACGACGAGTCCCGTCCCGGAAATCGTCCGCGAGGAAACCTTCGCACCGATCTTGTCCGTGCTGCGATACCAGACGCTCGACGAGGCGATCCGCTGTCACAACGACGTGCCGCAGGGCTTGGCCTCATCGATCATGACCAGCGACATGCGCGAGGCAGAGTTGTTTTGCTCTGCGTCCGGTTCTGATTGCGGGATCGTCAACGTCAACGTCGGTCCCAGCGGAGCGGAAATCGGCGGAGCTTTCGGCGGCGAGAAAGCCACCGGCGGCGGACGCGAATCCGGCTCCGACTCTTGGAAGGCGTACATGCGCCGCGCCACCAACACGATCAATTATTCGCGTGAGCTGCCGCTGGCGCAAGGCATTCAATTCGATGTGTGACGCGGCCACCTGCTCCGCAAATCGTTCAACGGCAAGCCGGAGGCGTCCGTGTTGGCCATCCGTGCGATGCGATGCACCGCTTTGAGATCGCCGCACGGATCACCGCGATTCGAGCAAGGTTCACTGCCGGATTAGAAGAACCCGCCTCCACCGCCTCCTCCGCCACCACCACCTCCGCCGCCTCCACCACCACCGCCAAATCCTCCGCCACCACCAAATCCACCACCACCGCCGTTGTTGTTGTTCTGGCCGCCGCCACGGATGGCGAGCCAAGAATACCAATCGGGTTCGGCTTCCAGACCATTGAGATGTTTGTTGTACGGCGTCGCCACGACGCAGCGACTGGACGCATCGGCGTTTCCAAAGTCGGACAAAATTTGCGTGATCAAATTGCGACGGAGTTGATCCAGTTCGGGATCGCAATTGTGTTCCGAACGCTCGACCAGAACCGGGAACGGGACGCTCCGCATCCGCGCGGCGATTTCCATCACATGGTCTTTGCCGGCACAGTTGAGTTCGGCGGTGTTGCGCACGAATTCGTATCGGTGCATGATGAAGTCGGACGCTTCGGCGTTCATTTCCATCTGGTGGTAATGATCGCGAACGGTGCTGCCCAACGGATAAGTGTTGGGAATCGCGAACGAGCGTTTGTGACCGAAGGTCGGCAAATAGCAGCCCGCCACGGCTGAGCTGAGCAGCAGGCAAGTCGCCAGCTTGGGCAAGCGGTCGCGAATAGACATGTCCCCTCCTCCTTGAATCGCTGACAACACCCTCGCTCCGGAGGGCGGATGGTCACATTGAGTATCGGCCGTTTGGATCAAGTCGAATTAGTACCTGCCTCGCGGAGCTTGATAGGCTGCCGGTTGAACCGGTCCATGCTGCGGTTGCGATGAATAGTATTCCGCGGACTGGACGTTGTTCGGGACCGTCTTGCCGCCGAATCGTTTGAACGGGTTCCAGGTGGATGTCTGCGGGGTTCCTGTCGGCGGAGCGGACGAATTGCTCAGCAGTCCGCCGTTGGTGGGATTACCTCGCGGCGAGTATCGGACAGACGGATCGGGAAATGGTCCTGGCGTTCCCTGCGAAGCGGGCGGCGTCATCTGCGGCTGAACAAAGCCGCCATTGGGCATCAATCCGCCCCCTTGCGGCTGGCCACCAGGGAAGCTGAATCCGCCCCCTTGCGGCTGGCCACCAGGAAAACTGAATCCGCCAGTCTGCATGCTGCCGCCAACGATCCCATTGGGCGGTCCCGGCGGAAACATGCCGAGTGCCGGGTTGTGTGGCCGATAGCCAACCTCGGTCCCCATGCCCGGTCCCCAACCATAGGGATTCAGGGTATAGACCCCTTGATCCGGAGCCCCCTCGGTCATGGCGTAGTGATACAGCTCATAATCATTCGGAGGCGTGACATAGAAGCCAGGGACCGGCGGGACCTCGTCTTGTTCCATAGGCCGGACGATTTCCGGCGTGACCAGGAACAGCAACTCGGTCTCGCCCTGAGTGGATTCCTTAGCATTGAAGAGTCGCGGGCCGAAGTACGGCAACTCGCCCAAGAACGGGATGCGAGTCACTTCTGTTGAGGTTTGATGCGAGAACAATCCCGCCAGCGCGATGGTCTGGCCTTCACGGAGTTGCACGGTCGTCGTCGCCCGCCGCGTGTCGAGTCCGGGGACTCCGCCCGATGTGTTGCCGCTGTTGATCGCGCTGAATTCGGGGACGATTCTCATACGGATCAAGTCCTTGTCGATGATCGTCGGCGTGACGATCAGCGATGTTCCGAAGCCGCGGAAGGTGGTCGTTGTCCCTTGTGCCCCGCCGACTCCGACGATCGTCGGGACGGCGAACTCACCGCCGGAGAGAAAGCTGGCCGTGCTGTTGTTCATCACCGTGATGCTCGGCTCTGCTTTGATCTTGGCCGTGCGGTTCGACGCCAACCAATCCAGCAGAATGGAGATCTCGCCATTCTCGAAGATGCCGCTCAGGGCCACCGCTCCCGCTGCGGGACTGATCGAGCCGGTGAGGATTTGAGAGCCGCCGCCGTTCTGTTTGATGAGTGTGGGTATATCCAATCCAAAGCGACGAAGCTGAGCGCGATCCAATTGCGCGATCCGCACATGGATCATCACCATCTGCTCGCCGGGAACTTCCAGCATGTTGATGACGAAGTTGTTGTTGTTGTTATTGCCATTTCCGTTACTAAAGAAATCGTTGCCGTTTCCAAAACCCCCTCCCCCTCCCCCGCCACCACCGAAGCCTCCGTTGAATCCATTGACCCCGTTCCCATTGCGAGCGAGCCATTCGGCGCGGACCACATTCATAATCATCGCGGCCTCTTCCTGGTCGCGGGCTTGGCCTTTCACGATCACCCGAGTCGTCAGCGGCACGAGAAAGACCTGGCTGTTCGGAAACAGCACTTGAAGTTGTCGCTCCAGCTTGCCGTAGTCTTCGCGTTGCTGATTTTCCCAATTCGGATCGCGAATGACTTCGACCCGGTAGATCAGCGGTTCAGTCGTCGGTTCGTCTTCAAACCACAGCGTGAGATGCGTGGCACCCATTTGCTGACCGATGATCGAAATCTCGGTCGGGCTGTACTGCAACACATCGACGATCGTGGGATCGGCCACAGCCCAGCGAGCGATCCGGCTCCGCGTGATGACCAGTTGGCTGCGATGATGAATCACCTCCAACTCTTCTTCCGCCTGCGGCATTTTCTCGATCAAGGCCGGCAATGGCCGATGCTTGTCCTTCTTGCCTCCCCGGTTGTAGGCTGCGGGATCGACCGTGCGCAGGTCGTTCGACATGGACGCGGCCGATGGAGACTGGGCCGTCGCGCCCCACCCCAGTGGATAATTCTGTTGCGGATAATTCGGTGGAGCTGTCCGAGGTTGAAAACCCTGCGCGGAAAGGCCCGGCACGGAGACCAACGACATCCACATGCACAGCGCGCCAACCCACCATTTCCCCCGCGGGATGATGACCTGTTGGTGACTGTCGATGACCGCGGAAGATTGAAACATCCAACGTTCTCCTCGCAAGACTTTCGTCGCCACTTCTGACAATCACGACGTGGATCGTCCGTTCTCGTGAGCCGGCGCGGACACTCAATGTGCCCACGACGCGCCGAGCGAACGGCGTGTGGAAACTGTATCGGTTGGAGAGATTCTTCCGGTTGACTCAACCTCAACACTTTTTCCGGCAGTGAGGCGAACGACATTCATGGCGTTCCAACGTGTCTGCGGCAGATTCCACCGATTGCCAACCTCCGAAAACGAAAACAGCCTCGATCCGAAAACCGAGGCTGATGGATTTTCGATTTTTGATTTTTGATTTTCGATTTGAATTGCCAGGAACAACGCACTGGCCAATCAAAAATCAAAAATCAAAAATTCCATTACCACACATAGTCGGTGCTGCGATGGAAGCTCGGCTGGCCGGGGAAGAACCACGGGCGGCGATAGCTGTAGTACGGGTAATGGTTCTGCCCCGCTTCGGCCCCCGTGCGATAAAGGCCGGGACCAAACGTCTGGCCGTAAGCGGCGGATGCTGCCGGACTGAGTCCCATGTAACCACCACCGCCGCAGGTCGAGCAATAAGGACCGGCCTGCACGGGCATCGGAGCCGGCATCTGCATGATCGGTTGGGTCATCATCGGCATCACCATCATCATGGGCATCGGGGTGTAGACGATGCTGGACCGTATCGCGGCGGGTTCGCTGTATCGCACGACGGCCGAATCACAGTTGGATTCACTGCTTAGCGTGGTCGTGGGATTCACGGTCCTCTGCTGAATGACTCTTTCATTCGTGACGTTGGCATCCGGCGGAAGCGGCACCGGCTTGGAATTCACTCCGCTGTAATCGGAGTCGCTCTGAGCGATTCGCCGACCAGCCACGGCTGGCTCTTGAGGTTTGGTCGGTTTGCCGCGGACTCCGGCGAAGGCGGTCGAGGTCGCGAGGAGAGTCAGCGTGAGACACAACAGGCTTGAGAGAGAGAAGACTCGCATGGGGCACCTTTCGGATTGGATGTCGCCGCCCGAACGTCCGCGAGTGCTGCGAGAAATCCGCGAGCCTCATGCTCACATCCCGCAAGACAAGCGCCAGACGAATCCGGGCAGCAAGAACAACAGCCAAACCGCAAGGCCGAGGGGATTCGCCAGCGGCGGCAGACGGCGGCAACCTAGTCGCCGGGTAGGTCACTGTCCGCCGAGAATCCAATCGCATCCGGCAAAACTTGCCAGGATCCACGATCTCGATCCGACCCTAGCGATCATGCGTGTCACGCGAATTTTCAGGAATGGCGGAGAAACACCGATTCTCCGGCCGATCATGGAAGAGACGGGATGAGGATTTTTGATTTTCGATTTTCGATTTTCGATTGGGTGAAGACATCGTTGTCTTCAATCTTCCATCGAGAACCGTCCATCAAAAATTCATCAGCCAGGGAGACAAACATGTCGAGCAGCCTCTGGGCGATGACGGTCATCATGGCATTGGGGCAAAACCCCTCTGCGAGTTGTCAGACTTGCAACAACGGCGGATTCGTCGGCGGCGCACCCGTCGGCGGGAGCTTTGGTGGCGCTCCCTACGGCGGTGCAACGATGGGCGGTTCGAGCTTCGGCGGAGGCGGGACCGGTGGCGGACTCTATTCGACCGGCATGGGACTGAACGGCTACAGCGGCTCCAATGGAGACACGCTGCTGCCGTACGACACGCAAGAGGCTTGGATGCACGGCTACTTCCAAGAGTTTGGTGCTTACGCCGGCACTCAATACTTCCGGCCCTACAACTACAAGCACGTCTTCTCGCAAGCCGATCTCTCGTATCGCTGGGGCCAGGCGCACGGAATGCCGTACTCGCAGCAGTGGTGGCATCGCTATCAAGCGCGAGCCGCACTGCACCCGGCCGCCGCTCAAATGCAGATGTCGCAAGCGCAAGCCAACTACGAAATGGAGATGGCTCGCCAGCGTGCGTGGCGCGACTATCAAATCGAACAAGCCCGATCGGCTCCCCCCGCGAACTACCAATACTCCGCGCCGAACATGCCCATGAACAACGCTCCGGTCTATTTCGATCCGGCAACACAAGCGGCTCTGGAACAACAGGCCGGCTCGCGAGTCTATGTGATCCCCGCCTCTCCGATGCCGAACTTCCCGCGCTCCAACGAGCCTCCCATGATCCAGGAGTTCAATCCGCAGTACGCCCCCACCGGCCCGAATCTCCGCTGAACCGATGGCGCTAGCCACGGGCTGAGTTGCAGCCCGCGACGCTGAAATCAAATGTTTAACCGCCACGCCAACGGCGTGCGCGGATTGTGGCGCGACGCTCCGCGTCGCGATTCTCGACGCGGAGCGTCGAGCCACATTGGTTGCGGCTTCGCCGCGTTTGTGAAGCGCCACGCGCATCGGCATGTTCGCGAGCCGCTCGCGCCCACGCCGATGGCGTTGGGGTTAAACATTGTAGATGGAGTTGGGGTTAAACATTTCAGCGGTCGCCGCTCTCACCAAAGTGCGTGGCTCCCGCGTTCTGGCGAACGCGGCTACGGTCAGAAATGTCCTGCCGTTCGGCTTGCGGAGACAGCGCTCGTGGCTATCGTCATCGCGACGAGGGACTCCGATGCGTCGCCGCGAGTGGCTCAATCTGACGAGTGGTGCTGGTCTCGCCTATTGGGGTGAGGTCTTGCGGCTACGGTCTGCCCTCGCGCGAGAGACGCACGAATCTGCGAATCGCGGTGCGGGATTCGGGCGAGCGAAGTCTGTTTTGGTGATCGTCGCCAGCGGAGGTCAAAGCCAGCTTGAGTCATTCGATCCGCGTCCCGACGCGCCGCTCGAAGTGCGCGGCCAGTTCGGTGCGATCGAGACCTCCGTCCCCGGCACGTTCATCTGCGAGCATCTGCCCAAGCTGGCGAAACTCGCGGACCGATTTGCCATCGTCCGGTCGATGTCGCACGACGATTTCGATCACGGCTCGGCGATGTATCTGATGCTCACCGGGCAGTATCACCAGCGGCTCTCCTCCAACCCGCCACCGCGCGAATCCGATCATCCGTTCTTCGGCTCGGTGTTGGAGCAAGTCCGGCCGAGATCGAAATTCTTGCGCACGTCGGTGCTCGTGAATGGTCCGGCTCTGGTTCCGTTCGAGCCTGGTCCCGGTCAATTCGCGGGACTGCTGGGACGAGGGTTTGATTCGCTCATCATCGGCGACGTGACAACCGGTCAGCCGGCGATCCCCGGCTTGGAACGGCTGGATGATGTGGACTCCGAGCGACACGCGATCCGTCGGCAACTGCTGAATCAGTTGGAGCCGAATCCACGACTCGCCGCGCAGCCGACGCTCGATATGCAGACGCTTTATCAACAAGCCTACGAGATGCTCGACCGACCGGCCGCGCGGCAGGCGTTGGAACTGGAATCCGAACCGGCCGCGCGGCGCGAACGCTACGGGCGGCACCGACCAGGGCAAGCCTGTCTGCTGGCGAGACGATTGATCGAAGCCGAAGTGCCGCTCGTCACCGTGATCTGGAATCATTCCAACCGTGGTCAGGACCGCTATTCCGATGAGGTTGAGCAATTCGGTTGGGACACGCACAACGACATCTTCGAGGTGCTCGGACAATCGCTGCTGCCGCGTTTCGATCAGAGCGTTGCGGCGCTGCTGGAAGACCTCGATCAGCGCGGTCTGTTGGAATCGACGCTCGTCATCTGCATGGGTGAGTTCGGCCGCGCGCCGTTGGTCGCGGTGGAATCAAAGTTCAAAGGAGCGACTGCCGGCCGCAAGCATTGGGCCTCGGCCTACTCGATCGTGATGGCGGGCGCGGGGGTGAGCGGCGGCACCATTGTCGGTGCCACCGATCGGCAGGCCGCGTATCCCATCAGCACGAAGTACGGCCCGTGGGATGTGACCGCGACCATCTTTCACGCGCTGGGTATCGACCCCGCCGGACATTTTTACGATCGCTCGAATCGTCCCTATCCCATCAGCACGGGCCAGCCGATCGCGGCACTCTATGGCTAAGCCGGCAAGGCTAAGCCGGCCCCCGGCCGCAACCAAATCAGCCGAAACGCGCAAAACAACGGACACTTCTCGCTGAACCCGACAGCTCCCCGCCGAGCTTGCCTCATTGGACTTCTTCCGTTCCGAAACTTGTTGCCGTTGAGTCAAGTTTTGTCGCCACACTTGTCCGAGTGATGGAGTTTTGGTGAAGACTCGCTGAAGGCGGTTTCACCAAAACACCAATGCTCGGGCAAAATTGGCTACGAAGTCAGACTCAACCTTCCCGTTTTTCAGGACGCACTTCCGCGGCGAGCACCCCTTCGATTCCGTTCAGATCCGAGACGAGTTGCGGCAACGAAGCGGTTGGCAACAGGGCGATCCGGTAAGTCAATTCCATCGCCGAGCCTTGCCGAATGGTGCCGGCGGTGAGCGATTGCAGATCGGAGGTGTGCTTGGAAAGCGCGCCACACACTTTCGCTTCGAGTTCCGGTGTCCACACCAATTTCACGGCGAGCAGATTCAGCAGCGGCGCGGCCAAGTCGTCGTGGGGGCGATCGTGATGAATCGCGGCGGCGGCTCCGAAGGCCACCATGCCCAGCAACGCGACGAGCGGTTGACCGGCTCCCACCGCCATCCCCACCACCACCGCGAAGATCACGAACGCGGTGTCCTTGGTGTCTCGCAACACGGTGCGAAACCGAACGATCGACAACGCGCCGACCAGACTGAAGGCGCGAGCGGTATTGTCACCAATCACCTGCGTCACCATCGCGATCAGCACGCACAGCAGCACCAGCGTGGCGGGAAACGTCGATGAAGGGCCAGTGGATCGACCACGAGTGCCTCGATGAATGCCGGACACCCCGATCCCCAGAATGAGCGCTGTCACCAGTCGAACGGCCACCGGTTCCCAGGATTCCGGGCCGCCATTGCCCAGCGTCTGTCGCAGCCAATCGAGCATCAGTCATTCCTTGAGAAGAGTCTTGTGGTCCCGCAGCGCACGATCAAAAGGTTGTGATCGGCGGCGGCATTTCGTCGGGACAATACTCCAACGGTGGCATGAGACCAATCAAGGTCTCTGGTGACACTCGGATCGGGGACGCCACGACACCGCGTCTGAACTACGTCGCCGATGAAATCGCTCAACCCTGGACTCACACCGCCCGCTCAGGACTTGGGACTTAGTCCGACGGCGCACGTTGTCGCCGCAGAATTAGGACCAGCCTCGGAGCGTGCCGTCGGCGGCAACGGCGGAGCCACTCCGAGGATCGGGGCGATTGGCGCGAGCCGCAGGATTGGTATGCCGGGAACTGCTTGCGGTCGCAATTCACCAAGTGGAGCGATTGCACGCGGCGAAATTGCGATGCGGCTCGCAGCGGTCGAGCCTGCGATGCGGATGCCGACATCATCGGCCAAACTCTCGACGAAACTCGGCGTTCCAGCGAGCGACAGCTTGTGATCAATCGCCTCGCGCGCACGATCAACGTCTCACTGCTTTGGAGACGTTGTGCGCGGAGTGCGTCATGCGGCTGTTTGATTGGCTTGGAGCAATTCCTCGGCGCGTTCGCGCGAGTCGTCATCGTCGGCATAAGTCCGGCGGATGGGGACAATCGCTCGTGGCGGAATTGTTGGAGTCTCGCGTCTTGCCCAGCGCGGTGACGTTTGCCGGCGATCTGCAAACTCCCGGCGTGCTGTTCGTCGAACTGGCGGAGGCCGCGGTATCGGGATCGGCTTCGACTCTGACGATCAATAGTCAGGTGGTGAGTTCCGCCAACGGGTCGTCGATAGAAGCGGTGCGGGTCACGATCAATGGCTCGGCCGTGAGCATTCGGCAAGAGAGCACTCAGCAAACGCTGGTCAACTTGTCGGCGGCGTTGGTGACGCGAGTCGTCGTCGTCGGGGACGAGAACGCGAACCTCATCAACTTCATCAACTTCAGCGGTGCGACCGTTGCCGGTAACAACGAGGTGTTCGGGCGAGGCGGCGACGACACGGTTCTCGGTGGAGTCGGTGCGGATCGGCTGGATGGTGGCGACGGTGATGATTTGCTGATCGGTGGGTTGGGCCACGACACGCTGATGGGCGGAGCGGGAGACGATGTGCTGATCGGCGGGTTTGGGCGTGACCTGCTCGACGGCGAGAGCGGTCGCGATCTGTTGATCGGCGCGACGCTCGACTTCGAGGGGAGTCTGCTCAGCGGCGCGAACGATGTGCGCGATCGCTGGCTGGCGGTGGCGACGAATGGCGAGGCGCGGCGACAGAAGATCGCACCCGCTCGAATCGTTGTCTTGGGAGTCGATGACAGTCGGGATGGCTGGGTCGATCCGCTTTCTCCGAATTCGCTGAGGGCGAAGGAGATCACCGCGAGTTCGACACGGTTCGTGGTCCCCACGTCTCTGGCGGCGGCGTTCGATCCGGCGAACTACGTCGGGGAGCTGCCGTCGGGGACGAGCTTCATGGCTCGGATCGATGACGAGGTCGTGCGGATCGTCTCGCGCGTGACGACTGCCGATCCAGATACCGAGATCCTGGTCGTCGATCGCACGTCGTCGATCCGCACGACGCATGAGGCGAACTCGGAGTTGATCGTGCAGGTGGGATCGCCGTCGGCGTTGCGGCCGACAGCGTTGTGGACGTCGCCGGTGAATGCCGATGTCGGGCAGACGGTGTTTGAGGACTTCGTCTCGAACACGTTGACCGGCGGCAGCGGGGACGATTGGTTCTTCGTGTCGGATGAGCTGCTGTCGTTCGCGGACACGGCCGGTGATCCGCTGCTGGGTGGCAACGATGTTCTCACCGATTTGTCGTCGAATGACGATCGCTACAAAGCGGTGCAACTGGTTCCTGACGAGCGGCGGCAAACGGTCCCGTCGGATTTGAATGCGACGCCGCCGTTGTTTGGCGAGTCGGTCGCTGCGTTGCGTGGCACGATCACTCGGCTGGGTGGCGATCCGGGGACCGAGGTGCTGACGGCGAATCGGCTGGGTGATGTCGCGGACGAACCGCATCTGTGGGGCGGGTTGGTTCGCCCGCCGTATGTCACGACGCCGAGCTTCAACGTGACGAGCGATTTGATTCACTTGGTCAACTTCGTGTCACCGCTGGGGGGACCGAACGAAGCGGGGCAGACGAACTGGAATCTGCTGCTCGATGCGGATCAGCTTGCCGATCCGTCGGCCGGAATCACACCGGTCACGCCGACGATCCCCAGCCGCAATTGGCGTTGGAGCCTGAATCCCGCGGAGCCGAATATCGAATACGGTTTCGTCTCCGGCGTCGGGCCGAATGATGAGTCGTCGGGCGTGAGAAAGTATCGCTACTTGACGGCCGCCGATGGCGTGAATGATCCCAGCGGCATCCAGCAGGTTTATCAGCATTCGGATCAGACGCTGGTCTTCACGTCGTTCGATCCGTGGCAAGTCGGCGGACTGATTTACACCTCGAAGACCTCTCTCTTTTTCAACTCCGAGAACGGGCACAACTACACGGTGCTGCTTGGGAATCCGCGGAGCACGAGCAATCCGAGGCAGTTCGATCGGACGGTGCTCAACGCTTATTTGGTCGATCTGGATGCCGCGCCGTTGCCGAGCACGACGGCGAACGAGAATCGCTGGGTTGATCCGGTGGTTGCGAGTTTCGCTCTGACCGCGCCCGCGGGATCGTCGGGCTTTCCGTTCGGCAGCCGGCCCGAGAACGTGGATGACTTCTACGTCTCGTCGGACGGTCGTCAGATCATGGTCAGTTACCGCAACGACGACGGGGCGGCTTATCGGCTGTTGGACGTTGACCTGTCGAGCGGCACGATCGCGCCGCATGTCATGCCGGTGCTGCCGAAGCCGGATGAGGACATCCCCGCGTTGCGGCGCGAGGACGTGCGGCTCAACGGTTTCTTTCCGATGCGGTGGCATCATCCAGTCTTCGCGATGGGAGCCAGCGGCAAGTCGTATGTCGTCGGACAGCCCGGCAAGTGGAGCCGAGATAATCTCGTCAGTCCGAACATCGAGTACCTCGCGGGAGGGAACGTCATCGGGCAAGTCGTGCGGTTTGATCCCACGACCGACAAGTTTGCCTCGCTGACGAATCCGGTGTTTGAAAACTTCTTACCGGGTCGCGAGACGCTCAGCGACATCACGGCGACGAATACTCAAAATCCGGGGTATGTGTTCGCATCGTACTACAGCGGGACCGATCCGATCAGTGCGTCGTCGCCGGCCTATCAGGGAGCGATTGTCGCGATCAACCTCGAACAACCGAGCGGGCCGGACGGCGCGGTCGTGTTGGCGAAGCATCGCTCGCAGTTCGGAGACAGCTACGTCGCTCAGCCGATCGTCAACGCTTCGTCCGATGGGACGCGGGTGTTGTTTCACAGCACTTGGGGCGAGTATCAGCAAGTCGTCAGCACCTACGAGATTCAACCGGGCCAGCGGGTCGAGCTGCACGCGAGCGGCAGCGCGGTGCTACGTCGCACGGGAGCGAACACGGTCGCGCTGTTCGCCAGCGCGGCGGCGACAACGCCGTTGGCCGGGACGCAAACATCGGTCTCATCGTTCGACACGCTGGTGGTCCGCGCGAATGCGGGAGAGTCACTGGAGCTGAGCCTCGACTTCTCGGCCGGAACGCCGGTGCCGCGTGGGGGAGTGTTGGAGTTCGACGGCGAGAACTCCGGCGCGGATCGGCTGACGCTGTTGAACGGGACAAATTCGGAAGCGTGGGATTGGTTCGTGACCGGCGATGGGACGGGACATGTCCGCGGCGCATCGACGGGATTGATTCGCTTCGCGCGGATCGAATCGTTGATCGGCAGCGAGGGGAGCGACGTCTTTCACATTTCTCCGACGGCCCGTTGGAGCGGGATGCTCAGCGGCGGCGCGGGGACGGATCGTCTGAACTTCGGAGCGTTCACGACGGACGTGTCGGTCTCGCTGCGCGATGGGGTCGCGGAATTCGCGGGAGCGACTTGGCAGATCGACCAGTTTGAGAATGTCAGCGGCGGAGCGGGCCATGACACGTTGATCGGTGACGAGGTGGCGAACTCACTCAGCGGCGGCGCGGGTGATGATTCGATCAACGGACTGGGTGCGAACGACCTGTTGATCGGCGACCTCGGCAACGATGAGCTGCGCGGCGATGCGGGGGACGACACGATTCCGATCGGCAGCGGAGACGATCTAATCAATGGCGGCGGCGGCACGGACTCGGTGATCGGCAGCGGAGACTTCGATTTCCGATTGACGAATACCACGATGGTCAGCGACTTCGGTCATGCGACGGTGCAGAACATTGAACTGGCGCAGTTGAGCGGCGGCGCGGGGAACAATGTGCTCAACGCGAATGGGTTCGCCGGATCGGTGACGCTCGTTGGTGGCGACGGGAACGACACACTCTGGGATGCGACGGGGAACGACAGCTTGCTCGGCGGTAGCGGCAGCGATGTCTATCTAATGCTGGCGAGCGGCACGGACAGCCTGGTCGAGGCGATTGCTGGCGGCAACGATCGGCTCGATTACTCGGCGGCCGTTGGTGGCGTGAGCATCGACCTGAATCGGACGACGTCGCAAGTGTTGCGAGCGAATCATCGGCTGACGCTGAGCGCGGAGGTCGAACAGTTTCGCGGTTCGCGATTCGCCGACACGGTGCTGTTCGTGGTGGCGGATGCGGGACTGACACGGCAATTGGACGGCGGCGTGAATGACGATCCGGCGGCGCTCGACACGCTGCGCATTCAGAACGGCGCGACGACTTGGCAGGTCAGCGGCGCGGGCAGCGGCACGGCGCAGGGGAGTTCGTCGATCGCGCCCATTCAGTTCGCCGGCTTTGAGTCGCTGGTCGGCGGCAACAGCAGCGATACGTTCGTGCTGGCGGCGGGAGTGACGTTCGGCGGCGCGATCGACGGAGGTCAGGGGAACGACTCGCTCGATTGGTCGGCGGCCACGAGCGGTCGAGCCGTGACGTTGACGGACAACGACTCGTCGGGATTTGCGGGGCGCGAGGCATCCATCATCAGCGGGTTCCGTGGGATCGAGATGCTCGTCGGGAGTTCGCTCAGCGACACGTTGATCGGCGACGACTTCGCGACCACTTGGAACGTATCTGGCAAACAGCTCACCGATCTGACGAGCCATCGGTCTCTGGGCTGGGAGTCTGTGGAAACATTGCTCGGAGGGGCGGGGAACGACACGTTCTTCAACGTGCGATCGACGTTGCCGCTGAGCCTGAGTGGCGGCGAGGGGAACGACTCGCTCGATGCGTCGGAGGCGACGGGTTCGATCACGCTGCACGGCGGCGAGGGTCACGACACGTTGCTCGGCGGCGCGGGAGCGGACAGTCTCGATGGCGGCGCGGGAGATGATTGCTTGGCCGGAGGACTCGGTATCGACACGTTGGTCGGAGGCGCGGGGAACGACTCGTTCGACGATACGTCGGGGAACAATCTGCTGGATGGCGGAGCGGGTCACGATGCCGTCCGATTCGTCGGAACGTGGACGTTGGGGGCGACCGGTTCGGGGCTGACGTTTCGCAGCGTCGAAGCGGTGCAAGGGACCGGATCGTCCGACATGCTGGCGGGGACGACGGGAGACGACTTCTTCACCGTGACGGCGGAGGGTGTCCGCGTCAGCAGCTCGCCGGGACTGAGCTTCCAAGGTTTCGAGGTGCTGCAAGGGGGCATTGGCTTCGACACCGCGATGGGATCGGATCAGGACGACCAGTTTGGCGTCAGCTCGAACGGCACGGTGACAGCGAACGGAGCGCGGCTGCTCGGCTTCGAGACGATCACCGGCGGCGGCGGTGTCGATCGACTGCAAGGTGACAACGCGACTAACGAGTCGTTCACGCTCGCCGTGACGGGAGTCAAACTCATCGGCGTCGCGGCAACATTCCTGAGCTTCGAGGTGTTGTCCGGCGGGAACGGCAACGACTCGCTGACGGTGTCGAGCAACGTGGGAACCGCGATCGACTGGACGATCTCGCGCACGAATGGTGGTGAAGTTGCGGGACTCGCATTCTCGAATATCGAGACCGTTCGCGGCGGACTCGGCAATGACTCGTTCACGATCCTGCCAACTGGCTCCGTCGCGCGGCTGGAAGGGGGAGGCGGGAGCGGACGCGATCGACTCGATTACTCGGCGTTCGACAGCGGAGTCAGCGTGAGTTTGCTGGCTCAGACGGGAACGGGCATCAACAGCCTCATCGGGATCAACGGGGTGCGCGGCGGCAGCGGAGCGGATCAACTCATCGGCGGCAGCAGTGCTGATTCTCTGGAAGGGGGCGACGGCAACGACACGCTCAACGGCGGCGATGGGGCCGACACGCTCGTCGGTGGAGCGGGAAACGATTCGCTCATCGGCGGGGCGGCTCTGGATTGTCTGATCGAATCTCGCAACGCCGACATGACGTTGACCAACAGTTCGCTCTCAGTCAGCGGAGTGCTGGAAGACACGCTGCTGGGGATCGAGAAGGTCTGGCTGACCGGCGGCGACTCGGCGAACGTGCTCGATGCGACGAGCTTCACGGGAATCACAACGCTGATCGGCGAAGCGGGAGACGACACGCTGATCGGCGGTAGCTCGAACGACAGCCTGGATGGGGGAGCCGGTCACGATCGGCTGATCGGCGGCAACGGCAACGACACGCTGCTGGGCCGCGCGGGGGACGATGTCTTGGAGGATGTTCCATCCGGCAGCTTGCTCACCGCCGGCGAAGGGGCGGACACGCTGCGCGTCAACGGCGGACTGGTCCTGACCTCGAACATCATCACACAACTCGCGGACATCGAATCCATCATCGGTGCCGGCGCGGCGGATTCGTTGACCGGCACCAGCGGCAACGATGTTTTTCAGCTCATGGCTCCCGGCCTCGTGAAATTCAATACGCTCACGCTTCAGGGGTTTGAAATGATCACCGGCGGAACGGGGGTCGATCGCGTGCAAGGGAGCGACATCGCCGCCGAGTCCTTCGTGATGTCCGCCGCGGGCATCAGCGTGAGCGGCTGGACGAGAACGCTCTTCACCAACTTCGAGTCTCTGTCCGGCGGCGGCGGAGCATTCGTCGATTCGGTGACGCTCGGTCCCAGCAACGACACGGTGACGGTCGATGGATCGCGCGGCACCGTGGCGATCAATGGACTCTCGGTCTCGGATTTTGAAACGATTCACGGCGGAGACGGCGGTGACAAGCTGCAAGGCTCCAGCACTTTTGCCGACGTGTTCTATTTGACACAAAACGGCGTGACGATGACCGGACTGCCCGGCGTGACGCTCAACGGCTTCGAGACACTCGCCGGCGGCGGCGGCAACGATGTGTATGCGATCTCGGAAGGAACCCTCTTCAGCGGTCTCCTGGATGGCGGCGCGGGGACCGACATCATCGACTTCTCCGCATCGGTCGCGAGTCGCACGGTGACTCTGACGAACAGCTCGACCGTCGGCTTCTTGGGACGCGAACAAGTCCTGGGAGGATCGTTCGGAGCGATCGAGTCACTTCGCGGAGGCACGGGGCGCGACACGCTCATCGGACTGAACGTCGTGGCGACGTGGGATCTTGCCGGTCTGCAATACAAAGATCTGACGACGTCCTCTGCCCGCGTTCTCAAGTGGGACTCGTTCGAGAACCTCGTCGGCGGATCCAAGGTGGATACGTTCAATGGCTTGAGCAGTTCGACGCCGTGGTCGCTGTCCGGCGGCGCGGGGAACGATCTGCTGGACGCGGACGCCGCGCTGGCCAACGTCACGCTGCTGGGAGGCGAGGGAAACGACACGCTTAAAGGGGGACGCGCCGATGACCTCCTCGATGGCGGCGAAGGAAACGATGTGCTGCGAGCCAACAAAGGAAACGATCAACTCAGCGGCGGCTCGGGAAACGATTCCCTGCTGGGCTTCGAGGGGAACGACACGCTGGTCGGTGGCTCTGGCCTCGACACACTCGATGGCGGCGTCGGCAACGATGTGCTCGCCCCACGCAGCAGCAGCGGACTCAGCGAGAACGATGTCCTGACGCCGCTCGCCGAAGACCTGGCCATCACGTCGCCCTACACGCTCGACAGCGAATTCGATTTCCGAGGCCAGCGACTGCGGCCATTCGCGTGGCTCGGAGAGGCCGTGAACTCTTGAGAGACGCGACCGGAGTCTCTTGAGCAAGTCGAGAATCCGTTTGACAGGACAATTTGAGACAGGAAAAACGGACTCTCAATCCAGCCGAGAACAACAATCCGTCCTGGGACCAATGACGGTCGCACTCAACAAACTCTCTTAGTTCTACAGCGCACGTTGTAGCCGCGTTCGCCAGAACGCGGGGTGTCCAAGCCCGCGTTCTGGCGAAC
>JBJXEX010000158.1:0-11541 GCA_046156195.1 Planctomycetaceae bacterium
TCCCTGAGCTTCCATGCTCGCTCCCTCCTCCGTGAGAAAGAGAAAGGATCGAGATCTTGGCCCAGTTTTGCGAACCCAGTTTTGCGAACCCAGTTTTTAGTACCTAGATTCCGTTAGAGTCAGCAACTTTCCGAACTAAAAATCCGGCCGTTCGTTTTCTCGCACCGTTGGTTCGATGCTCGATGAGGCGTCAAAGGGAAATCATGTCGAGTGGAATTAAATCGTGTCCTAAGTTGAAGTCCGAAGTCTCATGATTTCGGTCCCCCCCCCTTGCCACGGTTGTAGTAACGGATGTTGCGAGGAATTCAGCCAGAAACGAGAATTGTGTCCAAGCCCTGCAAAACAGGCGTTTGCTCCCGTAGCTCAGTTGGATAGAGCGACGGTTTCCTAATGCAACCCGTGAGACGCTCAAAAGTGCTGAAAACACCGGGAAACACCGCATAAAAGCGACTTCGGATTGGTACAGATAACCAGCGCAAAAATGCGTGTAAATATGGGCTAATGTTGGCTTCCGGGTGTAGTTTCGGGTGTAGTTCGTGAATCAGTGAGGCGATGAGCCAGGTCTGCACAGCGTCTTGATAGTCGATGTCGATGACGCTGGAAGTCAAACGCGATGACTTCCACGTCGCGGCCAACGATGCCTCGGTCTCACGGCCACGAACGCGATGAGCCAGTTGCTTAGCTCGCAAGCTATGTCACCGGGATCGGCGATACGGGAATTCCCGTCACGAACGCGATGCCAGCCAGTTGCCTCGCTCGACAAGTCCCGTCGTCTGGATCGTCAGCAGATCGCTCTCGCAGGACTTGAACTCGCAGCAACCGGCCAATCGGTGATGAGCAGCAGCAAAGTGACCGCACAAAATCACTCAGGATCGACGCAGGGCCAGCGGGCTGACTCTCGACACGTCCGCGAATCAGCGACGGCGGCGCGAGGTATCGCAAAGAAAGTACGGGCCGAGCATCAAAAGGGAAATGCTCGCCCGTGCGCGCGGTGGTTATGGCCAACTCCCGCTAAAGGCACCCTGTTCAGTTTTCGCTTCGCCGCCGAAGAGATGGCGAACAAAACACGACGGGCCATCGCTTTCAAGATCAGGCGTCCGCCGCTTTTGGCAGCCGCTTCGGACTTTGCCGCGGCTTGCCGGCATCGGGTTTCATTCGCGTGGTCCGCTCGGCATCAATGAACCCCCGCAAGTCAGAGCCGAACCCATCGACTACATCTTTGAAAAACTCATAACCCGCATCGCCCCAATTCCGTCGCGCTCGCTCGCCAGCCGACCGCATCCGATTGACCAACAACTCCAAGCAACTACTGACCAAGGCAACGTCGCGTAGCCGCCCCTCACGATCAGCGATACGCAACTCGGACATCCGCGCGTCAGCTTCCACTTTCTGGATTTTTGCGCGGAGAAATCTCACGCCGAGTTCACCTTCACTGCCATCGGCGGGCAAGTCTTCGATGAGCACCTTCAAAACTGGTCCGTATTGCTTCGTGAAGGAACGCAGTTCCTGGAACACTGCAAACAGGTCCGTCTTCGCACCGCCGAGCGGTAGTTTCCATTTGGCGACAAATCGTTGAAGTTCTATCCACTGCGAAAAGCCAAGCAATTCCAGGACGAGCTTCTGCGGTAGAGCGCGGCACTGTTCCCGGAGGTCCGTTTGGTTGATTCGTCTCATTCGAGCACCCTACTACTACAGGTGAAAAAAACCGTCCGTGCGTGAAAATCGCGAGATGCTTCTGGCGAAGCCCGCATCCCCTACTCCCCGCCCAGAGGAACCAAAAAAGCACTGGGAGGGGGTCTCCTTGCCGGAGGGGCGGGGCGTTGCCCAACTTGATGCTGGCCTTACCCGTCTGGCGTCCATCACGGTCGCGCCGAGGTTCCGATCGGCGCGGCACCGATGCCGTCACTGGTTCGCAAACACCCGGAAACCTTTGGCCGGTTCCGTGCCTGCTGAACAGTACGGCCCCGTCGCGGCATTCGGCCCCAACCTCGCCGCGATTTGCGCGTTCACTCGCTCTTCGACTTTGAGTTGCTCGGCGATGCACGGTTCGGGGTTGTATTGGTCGGTCCATTGCGGCGGCGGCGGCGTGAACGCGCCCCATTCGCGCGACATTGAATCCAAATCGAAACGAGCGTTTTCGGCTTGCGTTCGCTTCCAGGTCGCTGAGGTCAAAGCACCGTGCGAAATCTTGTAGGCGGCCTTCATCGCCACGAGTTGCTCTTGCTGGGAGCGTTGCAGAGCTTTGAACGCGGTTCTCGCCGCTTGCTCCGTCGCGAGTGCGGCGGGAATGCTGCCGATCAAGGCGAGCAGCCGATTGCGTTTTCGCTGCCGATCGGTCGCGGCTTCCAGCTCGGCCAATGAGCGGCCGGTCGATCGCAGCGCATCGGCGACTTCCTTTTCGCTGGCGGAATCAGTCGCGACCTTTTGCACCAGCGTGTTCCACTGCGTTTCGATCGCGAGCTTCTCGGCTTCGGCCTTTTCGCGCAGGCGGTCGAGAACAGTCGGCGGTGCCGTCTCAGGCTTCGCGTGAGCGCCGCTCCGAGTCTCGGCAACGGAGTCTGACATCAAGGTCGTTTGGTCGTCGGCCACTTGTAGAGCGTCGTCGATCGTCGGTGCGACGGTAGGAATGTCTGGCATCAAGTCAGACGGCAACATCGGCAAGCCCGCCATGATGGTTGGGACGGGTTCGTTTTTGGCTCGCGGCATTGGTCGGGATTCCTTCAATAAAGCGGTGGGAGAAAATGCCCGCGACAGTCGAGTCGCGGGCTTTCGGGGTGACGATCAGCGGCGACCGTCGTTTGCGGCTTCAAGCGTGGCATCAAGTTCGTCGCGATTTCTGCCGCATTCTTCCAGGCACAACGCAATAGTCGTTTCGCGAACGAAACCGGCTTGGCACCGTTGAACCAATTCCGCGAACCATCGGTCGCGCTGCGACTGCTCGGCATCGACGGGAGTTGCAGCCAGCGGAGCGGTCGGTTCGGCGGGTGCGCCATTGCTCGCGCGGATGATGCGAACGCGCGCACCGGACTTCCGGTGTGCGAGCCACGGAAGCTGCTCGAAAATCGCATGGTGGGGGTCGAATGGGACGGGCATGGGTCACTCCACCGGTCTTGAGATTTGCGTGAGTCGGAATCCAAAAACTTCGGCGAGTCGGTCGGCGGCGGCGAGGCGAAGACTTTGCCGCTCGGCGAGGAATCGACTGATCGAACTCCGCCCGACACCCGCGGCGCGCGCGATGACGGCCAGCGGGGCGTCCGACTCGCGGATTGCGGCGCGAAGAACTGATGTGAGTGTGTCGGGTGCCATGCGTGTAAGTTAGCATCAACGACGATGTGAACACAAGAGCGCGTCGAATCAAAACCTGACTGGCTGATGTGAACAGATAATTCGGTCAGGTCGCGGGGGCGACGTGCGGGCCACGGTCGGGGAGGCTGTCCATCTCCCCTCGGTCGTGTTTTTGTACCGGTCAGCCAGGAAGGAAGCCGCCGCTGCCGTCGATCGGCTTATCATCGTTTTCGACTTTCAGATTGTCGTTTTCGATTGGACGATCATCGGGTTTTGGATTGCAGGCTGTTTCAAGTCGTCTCAAGTCGTTTCAAGTCAGGTCGGATTTCCTTCCAAAAGTTGGAACGATTGGAACGATGGAACGATTTTCCCGTATATCGAAACAAACCCACGGAAGCGCCGCCTATACCAGAAGTCCGTTCCATCGTTCCAATCGTTCCACATTTCAGGCCCCTGTTTCTGCCTTGAGAGCAATTCCCAGATACCAGCGCGCTCCGCTGTGACGATCCGTGAAACCGCTTTCGTTGAGCCATGAGCCAACAAACTTGCGTGATGGCAGGTTGTCGCCGCCGTCGTTGCACCACTTTTCCAATTCCTCATACAGACTTGAGAACTTCACCCGGACAGCGTGGCTACAGATGCAACACTGCGCGACGAATCGGCCAAGCGTGTCTTGTTCGCTGCGATATTCCGCCGTCGCCGCGCGAACGGAGTCAGGGATTTGGAGTTGGTTTCGCTGCCAATCGAGGCAACCTTGAACCATCCATCCGAGGATGCCTTCCGCTTCGGCCGCGAGCTTCACGGGCAGAGTCTTGTCTTGGCGGAGTTCATCGGGGCCGCTTTCGCCTTTGTCCGGGTTCCAGAATTTGCGTGTGAACGGCACCAGCACGAGCCGTCGCCAGATTGCATGGTCGGTGCCGACGATCCGTGGCCGATGGTTCGTGACCAGGACAACCTTGTGTGTCGGCGCGAACGTCCAGAAATCTTCTCGCATTCGCCGAGCGGAAATGATGTCCCCCCCGGTCAGGATTTTGACGGTGGCTTCGGCCAGTCTCGCCCCCGCATTCGTTTCTTGCGCGATGATCATCCTCTTACCGAACAACCCTGCCAACTCGGTCGGATGACTCTCGGTCTTTTTCTCGACCAGTAATGAGGGCGGGGCCGCTGCCGAGAAATCGGTCCCGATGGTGTCTTGGATCGCCTTCAGTAGCGTGCTCTTGCCGTTGCTGCCGACACCATGAAACACCGCCAAGATTTGTTCCCTTACGTCGCCGGTGAGGCAATACCCGAAGAATCTTTGCAGGAAGTCGATCGTTGGTTGATCTGGAAACACCCCTTCCAGGAACCGGTCAAAGTGATAGCTCGGCGCGTCCGGGCTGTAGTTCGTCGGGCAGAGCTTCGTGAGATTGTCTTCGCGCCGATGCGGTCTCAGTTCGCCCCCTCGAAGGTCGAGCGTTCCGTTCGGACACGTCATCAACCACGGGTTTGCATCGAGGTCATCGACTCGGATCGGTCGCATTGATGCGGCCAGCTTCAGCATCGCCGACACACCGCTCGCCCTTGAGGTTTTTGTGGCGAAGTCAATCGTCTCTTCGGTGCGATAATCGACAGCCTCGTGCCAGACTTGATCGGCGACGGTTGTGGCCATGCGTGTCACCGCGCCGTCGTCATCCAGGTTCCATCGCATCGAGTCCCAGACAAGCCACTTGGACC
This sequence comes from Planctomycetaceae bacterium, assembly GCA_046156195.1. Taxonomy (GTDB): domain Bacteria; phylum Planctomycetota; class Planctomycetia; order Planctomycetales; family Planctomycetaceae; genus SXKJ01. The sequence continues at coordinate 4,999 of JBJXEX010000158.1, forward strand.
ATGCGTGACAATAGCGCACGTTCTCGCCGAAGCTGGCGATGAAGCGTCGAGCGTTGGCGAGTTCTGTCCGGCCCTTGTCTTGGCAAATGGAAGTCCAGGCATCGCCAGTGTCGTCAACAATCTCGGCCGCTTCAGGCTTCGGCTTCGATTTCGCCTTGGATGTCTTTATCCATTGCGGCGCGGCATCAGCCAATGCGACCAGTTCGGCGAACGTGTGCCCCTCCACGAAGAAATCACGGACATCCTTCCCGTGATCGGGTGCGATATCGTAGGGCAGGGCCACGATCTTGATTGCGGCGGCGACCCCGTCGATCCTCCGGGCGAACTTTTCCGCTCCCTCTTGGCCGGGCGTGTCGGCGTCGCCAATCACGTTGACCGTCTTGCCGGCGAGGATGCCGATGTTCTTCGGGCAGGACTTCGCGCCGCAGATATTCGTGATGACGGCATGATCGGCGGGCAGGTGAGGATACAAAGCCAGCGCGTCGGGTACGCCTTCCACACGCCAAACAATCGTGGCTGATGCGACACGTTCAAATCCGCCGGGAATGACCCATCCGTCATGTGAGCCTTTGAGCATGTGTGTCTTGCGGGCCGCCAAATTGCCGAAAGCGGGAAAGTCACTGCCGTCAGTTCGCCGGAGAATGTAGCCGCTGATTGTGTCCGGCCGTTCTAGTGCCGGGAACGCGAGGCAGCATTTCCCATGCTCTTTGCTTCGCGGCCAGCCAACAGGAATGCCGCCTGCCGCAACGATGCCTTCAGCCGTGATCGGCGGCTTGGCCGCACAAAACTCGGCGAAGAATTGAGAGCAGTATTCCGGGTCTGCTTCGTCGATGATCAGCATCTGGGACTCGAATGGCGACGTGGGCGCGTGTTCCTTATCGTGGCCGTTCCGTGGCTGAACTCCGAGATGGTCGGCCACGGATTTGATCGTGGTCGGAAAGTCCCAGTCGTTCCGCCATGAGATGGCGGCCAGTCCGTCGCCGTTGCCTTCCGAGAAACACCGATTGCAGAAAACCGCGCCGTTGTCTTCGTTGATCATTCGGAATCTGTCCGTCCCCTCGCAACGCGGACAGGGATGATGTCGGCCATCAAGATCATCTCCGTTGAAGCCGAACGCCGTGAGCACGTCACGCCAGCGGCCACGAGCGGCGAACTTCACGTCTTCGGCGCGGACGTGGCCGTTTCTGTTGGTTGATGTGGTCATGCCGAGACCCCTCTTTCGGCGAGCAGTTTGGTGAGCGACTCCACGGCGTCACTGGCGGCCAGAAATGCCGAGTGCGATCCGCCAGCGCGATCAGGATGCCACTTGGCCAGAACCGCACGCCGCCAAGTCTTGAGCGTGTCAGTCACGATGACCGTCGATGGCGGTTGTGTTTCAGTGTTCGCCGTGGTGCCGAGCAACCTGCGAACTTCGGCAGCCAAGTCCCAGCGGTATTCGTCATGGAACCAGTCTTGTGTATTGAGCCATCGCAAATAGGAGCGCGGCACGTCGCACAGCGGCTTTCCGGCGTGTTTGCCAAAAGGTAGAATCATTCCGTGATCTCCAGACGGGCCGCGTTTCTTTGGTCGGTAGCGCGGCTTCCGTCGTTTCTAGGGGATGCCCCCCGCCTTCAGATTTGCGGCGAGGGGGTCAGACGTATTCAGTGATCGCAGCGCTCCGGCGACGGCGTGTGATGCGTGGGGTCGGTCCTGATTGTCGGCTCGTCAGCCAGCGCGTCAGTTCTTCGTCGGCGATACGCCAGCGCGGACGATGCGTGCCGATTGAGACATTGCTGGCGACGATCTCGGCGCGATGAATGAGGGCGAGCACAGCGGGGACGCTCAGGCTGATTTGGTCAGCTACGGCTGCGACGGTGAGATAGCGACTCATTGCGCTACCTCCCGCGTATCGCCATTGAGGGCGTCAACGAACTCCTGCCAGTCGGCCTGGCAAACGAACACACGGCCGCCGATTCGCAGAGTGGCGAGTCGATGGCCGTGAATGCCGTGGGCGATCCAGGAGCGGATCGTGTTCGGGTGGACGTTCTCGCGAGCGGCGAGGGTACGAAGAGAGAGCCGGTCAGCATGGCTGACGGCAATAGCAGCAGGGGTCATCGGGACGCCTCACGTTCCCGCGTTATGCCTCGTGCGTGGTGAGCATAGACGATCCCGCGTCGCTCACAGGTCGCGAAATGGTAGCAACAAAACGCGACAGGTCAACACTGGTTGTGAATGTTCTATAATAAACAGGACAAGTCGTCACATTGCTTTGAACAACCAATCGTGAATCACGTCCACAACAGCCCGAAGCCGATCGTCGCTCACTCCCTCGCGACAATGGGCTGAAATGCTGTCATCGACGTGCCCCATGATGTGCCGAACGGCCGGGAAATCCTTCGAGCCTTCAGCGATCGTCTGGAAGATGTGCCGCAACGTGCCAAACCCCAGACCGGGTTGATGGAGTTCGTGCTTGGCCAGCAGCCGGCGGAACGTCAGTCCGATGGGATCATTGCCCGCCCCCGCTTTAGCAAACGCCGTCCCCTGTTGACTGACGAATGCCAAGTCCCCTTCCGTGGCCATTTCCTGTTTGAGCGCATCGACCGTTTCCGTCCAAAGCGGAATCCGGCGTTGTACGCCAGTTTTGGGCCGAGCGTAGTCGATGAAACCAGTGGCGAGGTCAACGGCCTTCCTCGGCAACGTCCCGCAATCGCGAGACACGAAACCGCCATTCAAGCCCAGCAGAATGAACGTCTTCATCTTCGGACTGGCGCTGTCGATCAGCAGTCGGCATTGCTCCGCCGTGAACATCTTGGGGGCGCGGTTCGCTCGGTTCAGCCGAATCGTCCGCTTCGGTGGTCTCACGAACGCCGCGCCGAATTGCACGGGCTGCTGAATGAGGCCATCGGCGAGCGCGAACTTGAAGACGGAGCGAACCCGCTGCACTTCATTCGTCAGGCGTATCGGGCCGAGCCGCTTCGCTAACTTGGCCCGCAAGTCGTCGAAATCAGCCCCATGCAAATCAGACACCATCCGGTCCCGACCAAACGCCTTGGTCATCGCTTGGCACGTTTTGAACAACTCTTGCCATGTCCGCTCCGTGATCTCGCCAGAATCGACGCGCCGCCGCTTGGCGGTTAGAAAAGCGTTGCAGGCGAACGCCACGTCAACCCGGCCGGACGTGACTTGTGCCGGGCGAGGGACACGACCGGCGGCGAGGTCATCCTTCTCCGCCAGATACCGCTTCTCCGCCGAGTCGGGATCGTCCAGCTTACCGAAGTAAAACGTCCGGCCGTTAAACTTTTTGCTCCACTGACCGCTCCCCTTGTGGACAACCAGAGGAAAATCATGTCTTGGCTTCAAAACAGCGTTTGTGACGTTCGCAGTGGCTTGGCGTTTCATGGTTTCGGTCTCGCCGGGGTAGTTTTGGGGGGTAGTCGAGACTTTACCAAGAAACGAGAGTTGCGTCAAAGTCCTGTAAAACAGGCGATTTGCTCCCGTAGCTCAGTTGGATAGAGCGACGGTTTCCTAAACCGTAGGTCACAGGTTCGACTCCTGTCGGGGGTACTTCATCATTCCCCGTGTTTTCCTGCGTTTCTCGCGGGGAAACACGGGGTTTCTCATTCGCGGTCGGTTCGGAGTCTGCAACGGTTGAGAACGGCTGAAAACAGTTAAGTTGCACTGGAGCGTTGCAACTTTTGGTGCAACTGAAATCGGCGTCGATCGGAGTTTGATCCGTCGTGCCGGTCGCTCGGCACTGTTGAGCGTCCGGGGTCGTGATGTTCGGGAGTGCCGACAGCCCGGCGGTCATGTCGATCAGCCCAAGGTGGCTGTAGCGGTCCATCGTCAGTGTGATGGTCGAATGCCGAGCCAGTTGTTGAGCAAACTTGGGATGGACTCCGCCGGCCGCAAGGTTGCTGATGAAGGTGTGGCGGAGCGAATGAAAATCGACGACGCGGCCAGCGTCATCAACGGGACAGAGCGTCGTTGATTCTGACCGTCGCTCGGTTTCAACCGCGTCGTTCTCGGCTTCCTTCTGCCAAACTTTCCGCGCCGCTTCCAAGTCTTTGCGGAACATCGGAGCGGCCTTTTCGGTCCACCTTCCCGGAAACAGACGCTCTCGCTTTGCGCCTGCCGCACGGTTCAACGACAAGATGGCTCGTTGGTCATCTTGTGCCCGCTCGCGTTCTTTGAGCCACTGGCGAATCCGAGCAACCAAATCCGAATGCAGGGGCAGGATGTCCGTGCGGCGGCGTTTGCTGTAGCCGGCTTCAATGGTCACTGTCGGCGTAACAGCGGCGAGGTCGAACGATGTCGGCATGAGGCTCGCCAACTCGCTCGCCCGCAAACCAGTCATGGCGGCAATGCGATACAGCATCGCCCGCGTTGAGCCATCCAACCCTCGGAGTGTTTTCGTGCTCTGCTCAGCCGCTTGAATGAGGCGAGCCAGTTCGTCGTTTGTGAGTGCCCGGCGTTCGTGTCGAATATCCACCTTGGCGTTGAGCTTTGCCAAGTGAGTCAGCGGGTTCGCGGACATCCTTCTGTCTTTCACGAGCCAGTTGGCAAACGTCTTGATGGCGGCGAGATAGTGGTTGCTCGTTTGAATCGACAGCCCGTTTTTCGGGTCGTCACGTCGTTCACGGAGAAACGTCGCCACGGCGGACGGCGACAGGTCCGCCAACTTTTTGAACTTGCCAGCGTCGATGATCTTCCGACAACGCGCGGCAACTTGTGTCGCTTGCTTCGCGGTTGCTCCCTTGGCCAACAACGCGGCCTCGAATTCTTCAAGATGATCGGCGAGCGGTCGCTTGCGATGATCTTCAAACGGGTCGATGTCCCCGGCCGCTTCGCGCCTCGCTCGCTTCACAAGTTCGTTGAGCATCGTTTCGGCCGCGTCTTGGTCATCACACAACGAGACGGTGCGAGGCTTGCCGTCCGCACCTCGAAAGCGTCCCCGAAACGTCTTGGACTTCTCGCGACTCCGCTTCGCTCCCGGTGTTCCCTTTGGAACTTGTCGGCCTTGCGAGTCGATGTAGCGAATCACGGTCGGACGGTAGAGCGATGCCATCGTGAAACCTTTCGTAGTGCTCCGCCGAGCCATCGGGGTTCGGGCACTACTCCGAACTGCCGACAGCCGGCGAAAGGTTGGCATGATTGTTACAGGTCGCGTTGCAGAACGCGGCGGACTTGCATCGGTCCCCACTGCTTGCCGCGTCGGGTTTCGTAGCCTTGGGCGCTGAGTTCATCGGCGATGGCTTGCAGCGGCTTGCCGGCGTCGCGGAGTTCTCGCACCAGCGGAGCGAGGTCGCGATAGGCGTCATCGGTGTCTTTGACGCGAACTTCGGCAGCGACTCCCACCGCTTTCCGAATTGCCGCTTGGCGAAGATGTTCGCGTCCCTTCCAGTGTCCCGGCCGAGCCGAGCCGAGTTTCGTGCCACGAGCTTTCGCAGCGGCCAACGCGGTCTTGGTTCGTTCGCTGATGCGTCGGGCTTCATCTTCGGCCACGGCCGCGAGAATGTGGATCGTCAGCCGGTTGGCGTGTGGTTGATCCACGGCCACGAACTCCACGCCCGATTCCATCAACGCGGACAGGAACGCCACGTTGCGAGCCAGCCGGTCGAGCTTCGCCACAACCAACGTCGCCTTGGCTCGCTTGGCGTGAGACAACGCGCGAGCGAGTTCCTGACGATCCGAGTTCCGTCCCGATTCGACTTCCACATACTCCCGCACGATGTCCCCCCGGTTCTGTTGAGCGAATCCGACCACGGCGGCTTTCTGCCCTTCCAGTCCTAGCCCGCTCTCGCCTTGCTTCTTTGTTGTTTTTCAATTTGTCAGGCATGGTTGGTTTCCAATGGTTTCGAGTGAGGCGGTTGCTGCCTGCCGAGAAAACGAAAGCGGCTCGCGCGGCCAGTCTTCTGAGTTCCCTTTTCCACTTCGTCGATGACACGATCGAATCGCAAGTGGGTCATCAGCGTTTTGGAACGAGCCGACAGCGTAGAACGTGCGCGATTGATTCATCGACTCGACCAGGCGGGCGTCGCGACCTTGGTCACAACGATCGTGTCCAAGGTCATTCGTATCAGTACAAGTCGAGCAAGTGTCCGCGCGATGCCAATTCGTACCAACTCAGCGCGATTCCATTCGGACGTGAGTTGCCTTGAGGCGGTCGCAGTGTTCGTAGTCTCGGCAAATTGGCGGGAAAGCCGAAGAATCGTGCGAGGAGTTCGCGGTGTTTGGGATCGTCGCTCGCCTCAATCATCTGCAAGAGTTGAAAGATGCCGCGACGGAACTCGACGAGTCTCGCACGATCCAACTGGCAGACCTTGATCAACTCGACGCCGGCTTCCGTCAGGCCCTGGATCGCCCCATCGGAGGACACGAGCAAATGATTCGCCAGCGGCTCCGTGGCGGGATTGAGAATGCCTTCGAGATCTTGTTTGGATCGGGATAGGGGCCCGGATTACTCCGGGGCCCCTCCCACACCACCTAGCATGCGGGTCCGCACTAGGCGGTTCGAGACTTGGGAGCACGCTGGCTCCAGAGGGTGAAGAGACTCGCGAGTCCTTC
>JBJXEX010000159.1:0-25271 GCA_046156195.1 Planctomycetaceae bacterium
TCCCTGAGCTTCCATGCTCGCTCCCTCCTCCGTGAGAAAGAGAAAGGATCGAGATCTTGGCCCAGTTTTGCGAACCCAGTTTTGCGAACCCAGTTTTTAGTACCTAGATTCCGTTAGAGTCAGCAACCTTCGGCGTGATGGCCTTCAGCGGCATCGTCGGGTGTAACGCTGCGTGGACACGCTGACCGATCTCATCCCGCGACAGCTCCATCTTCTGAAGCAGGTTGCGATAGTTCGCTAAACCAGCCTGCATGTTGGGATGTTGATGACCGGTCTTGAGGCCGGAAAGTTGATAGATAGTCACCGAGCGAGCCATCAGCGGCTCGGCCTCCGCCAGACGGTTCGTGGCGTGGAGCAACGCCGCCAGATTGTTCAGTTTGAGGGCGACCTTGGGGTGCTCGGCTCCGTAGGACTGTTCGTCGATCGCCAGCGCGCGACGTTTCAGTGGCTCAGCCTCCGCGAGACGGTTCGTCTCATCGAGCAACGACGCCAAATTGTTGAGAGCTGTGGCGACGACGGGGTGCTCGGCTCCATAAAGCTGCTCGGAGATTTCTAGCACACGGCGCGTCAGCGGCTCAGCTTCTGCCGAACGATTCGTGATCTGGAGCAAATGCGCCAGGTTATTGAGCGCCTTTACGATGTTCGGGTGCGCTGTACCGTAAGACTGCTCGTTGATAGTCAGCGTGCGGCGGAAAAGCGGCTCGGCCTCTGCCAAACGGTTCGTGGCCAAAAGCACTGTCGCCAGGTTATTGAGGTCGACTGCGACCACCGGGTGCTCGGCACCGTAGGACTGCTCGTCGATGATCAGCGCGCGGCGAAAAAGCTGCTCGGCCTCCGCCAGACGGTTCGTCTCCTTGAGCAACAGCGCGAGATTGTTGAGGTTGAGGGAGACGGCCACGTTGAGATCCATCGGGCCAAAGGACTTCTCATTGATGGACAGTGCTCGACGCATCAGCGGCTCGGCCTCTGCCACACGGTTCGTGTCCTTGAGTAACAACGCTAGGTTGTTCAGGCGAGTGGCGACCTTGGGGTGCTCGGCTCCGAAGGACTGCTCGTCGATGGCCAGCGCGCGGCGTATCAGCGGCTCGGCCTCCGCCAACCGGTTCGTATCCATGAGCAACAGCGCCAGGTTGTTGAGAGCAGTGGCTTCCTCGGCAGGGTTGGCCGCCAGTTTCAGTGTCGCACGCAGATGTGGCTCGGCTTCCCGAAAGCGAGCGAGTTTGCGATGCAGCAAGCCGAGATCGTTCCGGGCTTCAAACCAGTCGGGGGCGAGTTCGGCCACTTGTTCGCGAAGTTCGAGAGCCGGTTGCCACTGAAGCTTGGTTTCCAGCAGTTCGGCTTCGAGAACCAAGGCTTGCAGGCTCTTGTTTCGGAGTTCCTTCTCCGCATCGGCGCGGCCTTGGGCGGTCTTGGCTTGCTCTGCGTGACGCCGAGCGGTTTCCAGCGTCGAGGGGCGGCGGCTTTCCAAATACTCAATGGCGGCGTCGGTGCCTTCCTTCTGCAAAATTTCCGCGGCGCGTTGGAAGACCGGGCTAGCTCCCTGCTTCAGACCCTCCTGGATCAACTTGATCAGGTCATCGACTCGGCCGAGCGCGAGGTCACGTTCCTTTTCGATCTCCGCCACCAGCCGACCGCGTCCTTTCTGATCGGGAAGCGCTTCGATCTTTGCCTCGGCCGTCGCGTGGATCTCCTTCCGAATTCGGTCGGCGAGGACTCCCGGATTGGTTAGTTCTTTGACGGCATCTTGAAGTGCGACCTTGATCCCCTCCTTGGTTTCCGCCGCGGTTGAATCAATCTTTTGCTCGATTTCTTTTTGAGCCTGATCGACCTGTTTGCCAGTCTCCTTCGCCACCTCATCCGGGAGCTGCTGCTGTTGCCGCGCGACGTACATCCCGATGCCGATCGACACCAGCACGAGAGCCGCGACGATCGTCAGGTTGCGCGTCACGCGCTGCTGCCACCAGCGGAACTCGCGACGCAGTTCGGCGAACTCGTCCCGCAGGCGTTCGACCCGCAGTTCCAGATCGATGTCGCTGGCGACTCCGTGAAACAGGTGACTTTCTTTTTTCCAACGCTGCTGCCAGGCCTCCTGCAACGCGCGGCGTTCGGCCACATAGGCCACCGGATCGGGATCCTGGGGATCGTGCGACCGATCCAACTCGTCCAGGGGCCGGTCGCGCGTGCAGGCGTCGTCGGCAAAGATCAGCCACGTCTTCTTGCCTTGCGCGCGAGCGTAGAGAAATTCAAACTGCGTGTACGAGACGCGACCGAATGTTTCATCTGCCGTGGGAGGTTCGGCCCCGTAGCCGCGGCCGACGAGTTGCAGCAGGCCGTCGCAGTCGTCGATCTTGTCGCGCAGCACCTGACGCAGATCGCCGGACTCGGTCCCGAAGATGTCCTGCCAGACGGGGTCATAACCCAGCCGCGATAACACATTCGCGATGAGCTGCCGCGATGTCCGAAACTCGGAGGAGACTGACGAAATGAAAATGCGAGGCTTCATGGGTTGCTCCGAGGAGAGGCGGCTTTCAATCTTCACCGCCGTGGAGAGTCAGGGTGCGGTCAACGTCACCGTTCGCAATTAGGTTACACCGAGCCAATGGCACCACAATCGTCAGCCTTGCCTTTCGTTGCCACGCCAAGCGTGGGAACGAGATTCCGCGCATCGAAAACAACCCGCGGCTAGCGCCTTGCGGCTCACTTGGTGGCGGGCAATGCGAGGTCTTGATCCGTGACGGCAACCGGGAGTCCGGTTTTGGGGAGGTCGCGTTTCAGAGTCCAGAGAGTCGCTTGAGCCATGAAGCGGCGATACGACTCGTGCTTCCAATTGTCGTGGTAGTGCAGTCCGGTGAAACCGAACGAGCGGCCATTGTCGGGACGCTCCCAGCACCAGGCGACCGTGCCAGACGCTTCGTCATTCGGGATGCGCAGCAACGTGGTGATCGGCGAGTCTTTCTCCAAACGAGTGACCGGTGTGGCCGCGTCGCGCGAGGTCATCTTCAAGGCGAAGTAGAACTCCTCGCGAAGAGGAACCGGTCGCACGCCGCGCAGGATGGGATGTTCAGGGGCGGCGAGTTGCGGAGTGATCTCGGCGAACTCTTGGAAGCGACGATCGGGACCGCCGTGGCAGGCTCCGAAGAGTTGCACGAATGGCGCGATCGGTTCGGCGGCTTTCGTGCCGGTCGCCCAATGAATCGCTCCGAGTCCTCCTCCACGCTGGGCGAGATCGCGAAAGGCGGCGAGTCGAGCGGCGTCGGCGGACAGCCACTTGGCACCTTCGGAGACAAAGATCACGGCGGCATCGGCGCGTGCCAGCAGTTGCGGGCCATCGCGCCAGTCGCCATCGGCGCTGACCACGATCGTCTCCAGATTCGGCTGATCGCGCAACAGCCGAGCCAGCAAATTGACTCCCGCGAAATACTCGTGCGACGTCGGCTTGTGCGAGCCGTCCGGCCCTTGGCCGATCAACACCAAGCGCTGTGGGCGAGTCGGTGTGTCGGCATCGTCGGCGAACGATGAACTCGGTCGAGCGGTGGCCAGGATGACCAAAGTCACGGCGAAAAGTGGTTTCAACAGTATCGCCACGTTCGACGAAACTTGGGCCAACTTCGGGACTCTCCACGTTCTGGCGAACGTGGCAACAACGGACAGGCGAAATGGAGTCGGCATGAGGGTGCTCCCGGAGTGGGTTTGAAAAGTGTTGAGCCGCGATCGTGAGGGAGCGGTCTTGAGTTCTTGAAACAACCGCTCCCTCACGGTCGCGGCTCCAAATCGTCGCGGGCTTGGGGCCGAAAGGTATTGGCGCGGTGCGAAACCGACAAAGTTAGGGGATGCGACAGATTCTTGTACGAAACGCGCGCGAGATTGCCACTATTAGTTTCGTTCCCACGCAGAGAGGCCGTGAAGAATTCGTAGAACAGGCGGCTCGCCTGTTCGTTTTCTCGAAAGAAATGGGCAGGCGAGCCGCCGACCCTACGAAAAGTTCACAGCCCCGGAGCGTGGGTACGAGATTTCCGAAGATGGAGCAAAGGAGCAGCGATCATGCGTCTGACATTGCGAACTTTGATTGCCTATCTGGACGACGAATTACAGCCGGATCAAGCGAAGGAGATCGGGCAAAAACTGAGCGAGAGCAGCTACGCAACGGCTCTCGTGGACCGCATTAAAGAGGTCATGCGCCGGCGTCGCCTGTCGGCTCCTGAATTGTTCGGCAAGGGGGCGGGACTCGATCCGAATCTGGTGGCCGAATACCTCGACAGCGAATTGACTCCGGCGGAGGTTGTCGACGTCGAGAAGATTTGTCTCGACTCGGACATGCACCTCGCGGAGGTGGCGGCGTGCCATCAAATCCTGACGCTGGTGCTGGGCGATCCGGTGGAAGTGCGATCGGAAACTCGGTCGCGGATGTACGCCTTGGGGCCGGTCGCCACCAACGATGTGGTTCGCGCGAACGACTTTCTCGGATCAACACCGGATCGTGAGTCGCATCCGATTCCCCGGATCGCGTCGTCGGCGAGTCCCGCTCACAACGAAGTGACCAATCACACGCTGCCGAACTTCCTGCAACCGCGGACCTCGTGGCGGCGGACGGGACTCTTGGTTCTGGCGCTGCTGATTTGCATCGGTTGGGTGGGACTCATGATTCTCGATCCCACGGTGACGAGCGGATTGCGACCCGGCGCTCGGCCGGACGGCGATCGCTCAACTTCGGAGAAGTCGGCCACGCCTCCCGGCGATCGGTCGGATGCGAGCGTTGTTGAGAATCCCGTCACGCCCGACACGGGGGAGAACACGCAGATCGCGCAAGTGGCCCCGCCCTCGTCCCCGCCTCCGTCGCGCAAACCGAACAATGTCCGAGTCGCCACGCCGAAAGAGTTGCCCGATTCCGAGCCGGAACCGAACCTCACTCCGGTCACACCCATCAAACCGAACACTTCAATCAAGCCAGTCAAACCCGCGCCGGCTCCGCCACAACCGGCCGAGAATGCGACACCGCCGCTCGTCGAGCCAGACGAGACACCTCTTGCGAAAGTGCTGCCGCCACTCAAGCTGGCTCGCATTTCCAAAGACGGAGTCCTGCTGCGATTTGATCCCAAAGCCAGCGACTTCGTGGTCGTGCCGCGCGGCGCGGCCTTGAAGCTGGGGGAGCAAGTCGCGTGTCCCGAACCGTTCCGAACCGATTTGATGATTGGCGATGAGCAGTGTTCGGTTGCATTAGTCGGCGGCACGTCTGTGCGAACGCTTGGTCCCGATGAGCATGCGGGGCTTGGGTTCGACATCCAACAGGGAGCATTGGTCTTCGAGGCCCATGCGATGAGCGCGGCCGACGACAACGACAACGCCGATGGGGCCAAGCCGATCAAGACCTCGCTGCCGATCGCGCTGAGGATGTATGGCCAACGAATGCGGTTAGAGTTGGCCAGCGACGATGCGGTCTGCGGTGTCGAGGTGCATCGCCACGAGCCAAGTCGATTCGAGACCGACCTGGACATGCCGGGGTTCACCGCCTCGCTGCACGTCGCGCGCGGGACCGTTCGCTTCATCGACGTGAGCGGCAAGGTCGCGACGATCGAAGGGCTAGGCTTTTTGCCGATCACGTCCGATGCTGCGGCGAGCATCAAGGACAGCGCGATCGGACGTGCCAGCCTACTGATGCTCCCCGATTGGTTGGAACCCGATCCCAAACGTGCCGCCGCCAAGCTCAAGCGACCTTACAATGTTCCGTTCGAGAAGGAGTTCGACGCCGGTCAGCCGCTGTTGCTGAGCATGCCTGCCGTCGTCAGCAATCCACGTCCCGCGATCTCGGAATTGGCCGTCAAGTGTCTCGCGCTGACCGACAGCCATGAGCCGCTCGTGAAAACCCTGGTGCTGGGAGATCACCGCGAGGCACGCTTGGTCGCCATCACCGGACTGCGTCAGTGGCTGCCGCTCGATCCGCGGAATCGAGTCTTGCTGAAAGCGGAACTCGCCAAGCACTATCTGCCCAGTGATGCCGATGCCGTCTATCGCTTGCTATGGGGCTTCGATCATTCCGATGCCAAGATCCCAACGGTCTCACGCACGCTGGTCGGTTGGTTGGAGAGCGAGCATTTGGCCATCCGCGAACTGGCCTTTTTTTACGTTCAACGCTTGACCGGCTTGAAGCACGAATATGTGCCGTTCAACCCTCCCGGACAACGCCGAGTCGCCGTCGAACGCTGGTACAACCACCTCGAAAAGAAGGGGGGCGCGTTGGTCCAGGATTGACCTCGTCAACGACGTTCTCACCACCGCAGTCGCTGTCCTGGAATCACACCGACTCAGTCAAGTCCGAACAGCCGAGTGAGCGCAAAGTCGAAATCTCCCGCGGACGTCTTCTGCGCGCGGCCAGCGATCACGATTCTCACGTTCGGTTGAATCGCCACGCCCGTGGCGAAATCCGCTTTCGATCCGCCGCGATCGAAGGCGATCGTCCCCTTCCCATCGCCATCAAATGCGGTGTCTCTGCGGCCGTCGATCTTCAATCGGACGACGGCAAAATCAAAATCTCCGGAGGCATCCATTTGAGCACTGCCCGCTAAGAGGATATTTCCATTCGATTGAATCGCCAGGCTGGCGGCCCGGTCCTGTTTGGCTCCACCGACATCGAAGGGGACGGTCGCCTTGCCATCACCATCGAAAGTCCGATCGAGACTGCCGTTCGAGTTCAACCGGGTGACGGCGAAATCATCGTTGCCTCGTCCGTCCATCTGGGCAAATCCGCCAACCACGATCTTGCCGTTCTGAACTCCAAGCGAAGTCGCGCGATCATCGTTTTGGCCACCCAAATCGAAAGCGATTTTCGCTCGGCCATCGAAATCAAAGCTCCGATCCAGGCTGCCATTCGTCGTGAGTTTCACCACGGCAAAGTCATGTCCACCGGCACCGCTGGTTCGAGAGGAACCGGCCACGATGATGCGATTCCCATCGACGATCGCGACTGCCGAAGCGATGTCGGCCAAGCCGCTGCTGGGCTGAATTTCCACCGTCTGTTTGCCATCCGAATCAAACGTGGAATCGAGGAGCCCGCTGGGAAGCAACCGAGCGATTGCGAAGTCCGTATCGCCGGAAGAATTCATGGTCGCGGTTCCGACGATCACGATCTTTCCATCGGTTTGCACGGCAACGCCGCTGGCCGTGTCTTCCCGATTTCCACCACGGTCGAACGCGACCGTCTGCTTGCCGTCGCCGCTAAAGCTCGTATCCAGTTTCCCATTGGGTAGCAGTCTCGCGACGGCGAAATTGCGATCTCCCGAGGAATCAATCTCGGCTGTCCCAACGACGATGATGCGGCCGTTCGAGTGAATGGCGAGACCGCTCGCTTTGTTCGGCAAGTTTACGGTCACGCTCAGCCTGCACCCTGGCTTCCGCAGCGTTTGCGGCAGTTTGTTGGGCAATTGAATGTGCGTTTTTCTCTGCACTCCCCGACTCAAATGCGCGGTCAAAGGCTTTGCGATAGCCAGAGTTCATGGCCATGTTTGCCTCCTCTTAGTAACACGCGAAACAGCACTGCCGCAGGTCCAATTCAGCGACGTCCCAAACTGCCGAATCGTTGAAGTGCCCGAACGCAAGAGACCACAGGACGACCGTGGTCGCGGTTTACATAGGTTAGTGTCTAAAGTGCCCGTTCCGTCTGCGATTGTCAATCGGCACAACTGTTGAAGAATGGTCGTCGGCAGGCTTCAAAGGCCGCGTTCGGAATGTTCCAATTTCACTGCTCGCGATAGCGTCCAAACAAGATCGCCCTGAGTCCGAACGGAGTCGCAGCACATTGTCCGGTTGAGGTGTTTGTCATGTCCACTACCACCATTAGTTCCAATGATCCCGCACTGGCTCGCCAACGTAAGTCTGTTGGTGAGCCAACTTGGAAAGTCGTCGGCAAATCTCCGGCGAAACGCGTATGGTCCGAAGCCAAGTATCTCGCGTTCAACGAGAATCGACTGATCGAATTTGACGCGGGAACAATCGAGGTCTTGCCCATGCCGACCTTCTCTCATCAGATGTTCGTCCGATTTGTGTGTGACCGGCTCAACCAATATGCCACCAAAGAGAGCCGCGGTTTGGCGATTTCAGCACCGCTGCGAATGAGACTGTGGGCAAAAAAATACCGTGAGCCGGACGTGCTCTTTATGCTTCGGGAGCATTTCGACCGCGCGGGCGAAGACTACTGGGACGGCGCGGATATTGTGATCGAAGTGGTGAGTAAGAAGGGCCGTCAGCGCGATCTGAAAGTGAAACGGGCGGAATATGCGAAGGCGGGCATTCCCGAATACTGGATTGTCGATCCAAAGCGCCAAGTCATCACAGTCCTGACTCTGGCTGACGGACAATACGCCGAACACGGTGTCTTCGGCATCGGCGAGATTGCCAATTCGGTGTTGTTGCCGACCTTTTCAATCTCCGTCGACGACACGTTCGCGGCAGCCAAGTTGCCGTAGTAAGCGTCGCCGCGTTCTCGGCGACGATCAGCAGCGTTCGTTGATACCTGCGGCATCGCGCGGAGCGGCGACAATCATGTGCAATGGAATCGTCTGGTGATTTCGAACTTCAGAAATCCCGCTTCGCCATCGACGGTGTCGTTGCCGGCTTGAGCGAGGATCGAGTCGTTGCCGCTGCCATGCAATCGGCGACAATCCGTGCCTGTGTTGTCGGAGGCTCGTTCGAGAGAACCGAACCGATCGACATTCTCGCCGTCTCCGCTTCTAACGGCATGATCGCAACCGGAACTTGCTCAGAAGCGGGACCGCCCGGACGACGCACAGAACGCCTGCAACTCAGACGACCGAGCATTTCGCGACAACTGCGATCGTGAGTATCCCGCTCGGTTCAGCATCCGCGGGACGACCGTCACAACCGGCGAGATCAGGCCTCGCGACGTGCAAGCGAGCGGGGCTGCCACGGCGGATCAGACCGATTCTGGCCTCGCTTCGGTGTTATCGACATGAGCCGAACGCGCGAGCGTCCGGGCGAGACCTAGTGCCACGATGAGGTCACAGTTCCAGCAGCTCTTTACGGAATCTCTCAGCGAGTGCCTGTTGGCCGTTCCTCTCAGCCTGCCGAGATCGGGACCGTAAGTCCTCGACCTTGTCTCGGTTTTCGATGGCCAATTGATAGAGCATTCCGTCCCATCGGTGTTCTGCCAGTTATTCCAAGAGATCAACGGCCGCGGGGTAATTGTTGTATTGCCGCTGCTTCATCGAAAACTCCAACGAGGCTGCGCCTCAGACCTCTCTGTCTTCACTCTGCTCTGCAAACGATTGAAACCTTGTTCTCGTGAGAAGATTTTCGGCACTGAATGCGTCAAGACCAGAAGCCAACTTTACTTTCGAGTCTTTGTGTTCCTCGGAATTCACTTCGCGTTCTTGGCGACCTTCTGTTCCAAACCGTGTTTGAACAGAAGGTCGCCAAGAACGCAAAGTGAACTCGATGAATATCGCGACTCACAAGTGAAGTTGGCTTGGAATGTTGGCTCTTTCGGTGTTGAAAATCATCTCACGAAAACCAGACCGGCACGCCGTTCGACGATTTTCGGAGCAGGCGTAGCGTTCGTGGGGTGATTGCGTTATTTGTTCCGCCCCTCAACAGCCACTCCAGTTTCAAGGACTCTTCTCATGGATCATACGTTGCGCGAAACGTGCGACGATTTGCTGGCCCGTATCCTCAATCTCCGAGACTCTCTTTGACTTGCTGGGTAAGCAGAAACGGATCGAAGCAATCAACGCCGTGATGGCGGGCACCGGCTTCTGGGACAACCAGGAGAACGCGCGGAGCCTTGTCGGCGAACTGCGCCAGTTGAACGCGATCGTCAAACCGCTGGCCGCGCTGGTCGGCTCGTCGGACGACATGAAGGTGTTGATGGAGTTCGCGGCCGACGATGATTCCGGTGACAGCGAACGAGAACTGGTTGAGTTGACGGCGTCGGTTCAAGTGCAACTCGCCGCGCTCGAACTGCAAGAGATGATGGGTGCTCCCGAAGACGTTTGCGGCGCGTATGTGACGCTGCAAGCGGGTGAGGGGGGGACCGACGCGGCCGACTGGGCCGAGATGCTGCTGCGGATGTATCTCCGCTGGGCCGAAGAGCGCGGGTTTGCGGTGGAAGAACTCGACCGCTCGCCCGGCGAAGAGGCGGGCATTCGGAACGCGACGATCTCCATTCGCGGCAGTTACGTTTACGGCTATCTCAAGGGTGAGATCGGCGTGCATCGGTTGATCCGCATCAGCCCGTTCGACTCGGCGGCGAGACGGCAGACATCGTTCGCGGCGGTCGATGTCACTCCCGAACTGGACGAGAGTGTCGAGATCGACGTCGATTGGGAAAACGATGTCCGCGTCGATACCTACCGCTCCGGCGGGGCAGGGGGGCAGCACGTCAACAAGACCGACTCGGCCGTGCGGCTGACTCACATCCCGACCGGTGTGGTCGCGGCCTGTCAGAGCGAACGATCTCAGACCAAGAACAAATCGACCGCCAAGAAAATGCTGATCGCCAAGCTGTTTCAAATTGAGAAGGACAAGCGGGACGCGGAACTCGCGGCCAAGCGCGGCTCGAAAACCAAGATCGGTTTCGGGGGCGAGCCGGTGCGGCATTATGTGCTCAACCCGGATCAGTTCGTGAAGGATGCTCGCACCGGCCTGCGTGTCGGTAATCCACAGCCGGTGCTCGACGGCCGGATCGACGAATTCTTGGAAGCGTACTTGCGCTGGAAGCTCGGCAAGAATTAGTCGTCGCAGTGCATTCGACAATTAATTCTACTGCGCACGTTGTATTCGCGTTCGCCAGAACGCGGGCATGGGCACCCCGCGTTCTGGCGAGCGCGGCTACGAACCTGCTCAGTCGTGTTCATTGGCGCGAGACAGCCTGTCGCGCGTGGTTAGAATCGTTGTCCGAGAGCGGGGCATTGATGTTCTCGGGAAGTGCCGGCGCGCGGAGCGATAGGGCGGAAGTTCCACAGCAAAGCCCAGCGTCGCAGGCGGAGTTCCGAATGGCATTGGTGGCCATGCTTGGCCCCGGCCAGCGTACATCAGGCGGTACAAGCGGTTCATTAAGCGGTCCACCAAGTTGCTGGTGCGATGGCAGTCCGGATGGTTGTCGGCGATCGCATCTTCGTTGGTTTTGTTTCGCAGTTTGCCCAGCATCGCGGGGACGGCGGCGGGCCAGGTTTGGGTGACGGGCTTCGACAACGCCACCTCCCGCAACCGCATCCGCTGCGAATCCGTCCAAATCTCATCGTACTGAGCGGCTGTCGTCGGAATCACAAACTGCTTGGCACCCCGTGGCGATTGCTCGCCCCGCTCCGACCGATCACGATTCACCCGCCGGGTCCGCTTCTGAGCTTCCATGCTCTGCCCTCCTCCTTAAGACAGAAGAAGGCTGAGAATGTTGATGCTCCTTATGAACCCGGCTTTTTTACGCGCACCTGGAATTCGTTAGTGTCAGGATTTGCAGAGGCCGAGATGACATCACTCTCGCCCACGACATGCACTGCGGCTCGTTCGATCTCAAAACCTGCCACTGAAAACTCGGAAGACTTTTGTTTTTTGCCAATCGTGAATCGAAGGAACCAAGATGCGTCTGCTGGATCAACTCGAACGCCGCTTGCGACGGTTTGCGATTCCGAATCTCACGGGTTACCTCGCCGGGTTTCAGGCGGCGCTGTGGATGCTGGCCTTCATCATGCCCCCGCCGCGGGGAGCAGACAGGATGTTGGAAGGCTTCCTGTTGATCCCGGACAAGGTGATGCAGGGCGAGGTTTGGCGGCTCGTGACGTTCATGTTTCTGCCGCCCGGAACCGGCCTGTTAACCATCTTCGGCATCTATTTGTTTTGGCTGATGGGGACGGCTCTGGAAGGTCAATGGGGGACGGTGCGGTACAACCTCTATGTGCTGATCGCGATGCTGGCCACGATCGTCGCGGCGTTCTTGTTGCCTCATGGTGGGCCAGCGACGAACACGTTCATCGACACGTCGGTCTTTCTCGCGTTCGCGTTTCTCTACCCCGATTTCACGCTCTCGATTTACTTCATTCTGCCGATCCGCATTAAGTGGTTCGCGCTGCTGACGTGGCTGCTTTATGCCAGGACGGTGGCAATGGGAACTTGGTCCGATCGCGCCTTCGTGCTGGCGTCCGTGTTGAACTTTCTCATTTACTTCGGCCGCGACATTTTCTGGCGAATGCGATCAGGCAAGCGGCGGATGGAAACCGCCTTTCGCCAAGTGACCGAAGGGGACAAGCCGTTCCACACTTGTGCGATCTGCGGTCTGACCGAGCATGTCGAGCCGAATGAAGACTTCCGAATCTGCTCCAAGTGTGACGCGGGCACGTTCGAGTATTGCTCGCAGCATCTCCGCAACCACGAGCATCGGGTCAGACAAACGTAGTGCGGGCGGCTCGCCTGCATTGGCGTCGCCGTTGGCGACGCGACTCAGGCGGGCCGCCTGAGCTACGGGGGAAAATATCCATGCGTGTTTTTGTTTCCGAATACGTTTGCGGCGGCGCGTGGCCGCAGTCGCGGCTTGAAACGTCGCTGGCTCGTGAAGGTCGAGCGATGCTGACCGCGTTGACCGAGGACATCGCGCGAGTTCCCGGCTGTGAAGTCGTGACGACCTGGGATGCTCGGCTGGGCGAGTGCCCGTTGCTCAACTGCGAAGTCCGAGTCGTCGGCTCGGCCGCGGATGAGATGTCGTTGTTCCGCGAGCTGATTCGTGACAGCGATGCGGTGTGGGTCATCGCGCCGGAGACGAATGGCGAATTGTTCAAGCGCGCGTTGCAGGTCCGACTGGTGAATGACACCGAGCCTCCGCGAGCATCACCTCGCCGATTCCTGGGCGCGTCCGATCAAGCGATCTGGCTGACCTCGGACAAGCTGCCGCTCGCGGCGTGGTTGCAGGAGCGCGGCATTCCGACTCCTGAAACTTTGCCGTTCAATCCCGCTGATCGGCAAGCGGTGCGTTGGCCCGAACCGACGATCATCAAACGCCGCGACGGAGCTGGCTCACAAGACATGTTCTTGGTCCGCGATGGCTTCGAGCTATGGAACGCTCGGCATGAACTGGGTCGATTGAACGAGCCTGAGACGTTTATCCAACAGCCCTTCATCGCTGGCATGGCATTGTCCGTGGCGTTGTTGATCGCCGAGGACGGCACGGTTCTGGAAGTCTTCCCCGTGGCGGAGCAGCATCTGAGCGACGATGACCGATTCAAATATCAGGGTGGTCGCATCCCCGCCGACATCTCGCCGGAGGGAGCACTCGCAGTGCAACAACTGGCCGAGCGAGCCTGCCGAGCAGTGCCGGGACTGACGGGCTACGTCGGCTGCGACCTCGTGTTGCCCGATGCGTCACCACTCGAACCGCTGCTGATCGAAATCAATCCGCGGCTGACGAGCAGCTATCTCGGCTATCGCCAACTGACCGACGACAACATCCCGGGTCGATTGCTCGACGCGAACACGCAGCCGTTGCGGTGGAAGTCGGAGCCGGTCACGTTTCGGGTGTGAACGCAGCGAGTTCAACTCTGCACCTGTTCGACCAGCTTGCCCTTTTCCAAATGCAGGATGCGATCCGCGCGGGCCGCCGCGCGCGGGTCGTGTGTGACCATCACGATTGTCTTCTTGAGTTGCGTCCGGAGTTCGCACAGCAGATTCAGAATCTCTTCCGCCGACTTGGCATCGAGATCGCCAGTCGGTTCGTCGGCCACGATCAAGGCCGGATCGGTGACGATGGCGCGAGCGATGCCGACTCGCTGGCATTGTCCGCCCGACAATTGACCCGGTCGGTGATGCAGACGATCCGACAGTCCGACGATGTCCAGCGCCGTCAGCACCTGTTGCTTTCGCTGAGCCGCCGACAATGGCAGCAGCAGCAGCGGCAGCTCGACATTCGCGTAGGCCGTGAGCACCGGCAGCAAGTGATAAAACTGAAACACGAAGCCCAGGCTCCGCGTCCGCCAAGCCGCCAACTGGCTCTCGCTGAGATGCGAGATCTCCGTGTCGCCAACCCACACCGATCCGGCCGACGGTTGATCCAATCCCGCGATGAGATTCAGCAGCGTCGTCTTTCCCGAACCGCTCGGCCCCATCAGTCCCAGATATTCGCCGCGAGGCACTTGCAACGACAACCCGCTGAGCACCTCAATGGACTCAGCTCCACGCCGAAACGATTTTGAGACATGCTCGACCTTCACACAGATTTCCGCAGACATCGCGATCCCTTCTTAATCCGACTGCGCACGATCGCTCGTAGTGACCCCATTTATGGGGTCGAGCCCGACCCGATAAATCGGGTCACTACGAGCAGCGGGCTTTCGTGTAGCCGAAGCTCTGTGTGAAATCAAACGTCGTCTTGTCGTTACTCGGCAGGCTTCTCATCGCCGTAGAACCACACAGTCACATGCATCTCCGGCTTGAGGAACACGCCCTCTTCGTCCGCCGGCACAATGACCTTCACGCGGATGGGGACCGCTCCCTTCGAGCGATCGGCGATCGGCATCAAGCGATGTACATAGGCGTCGTAGCTGCGGTCTTTGAATGCGTCCGGCTGCACCTTGCAGCGTTGGCCTTTGAAGACCTTCGAGATGTTCGACTCCTGCACCGACAGATCGACCTCCAAGTCCGAAAGGTCCGCCATGTCGCACAAGCTGAACGAGCCGTTGAACGCGACCGGATTGACGATGTTCCCTTCCTCGGCGTTCTTCTTCAGGATCGTGCCGCTGATCGGAGCCTTGATCGTGCAGTTGCTCTGTCGCCAGGTCGCCTTCGAGACGTCGGCCTCGGCCTGTTGAACTTCCGCCTTCGCTTGCTCGATGCGTTCGATGCGCGGGCCTTCGCGAAGCAGTGCCACCATTGAGTTCAGCTTACTCAGCCGCCGTCGCATCGCGAACAGGTTCGCTTCCGAGCTGAGCAGTTCTTGCTCGGTCGCCCCTTTCTTCGCGAACAGGTCTTTGTTCCGTTTGTAAGTTCGTTCGAGGTCATCCAAGTTCACCTGCGTCTCCGCGAGTTCCGCCTCCGCCTGCTTGATCTCTTCCGGCCGAGTCCCCCGTTCGAGTTCCTCCAGCCGCTTCAGAGACAACTGCAACGTCGCTTGCGAGCGACGCACGTCGGCGTCGTAGTCCACCGACTCCAGCACGGCGAGTATGTCGCCCTTCTGGACGCGGAGACCTTCCTCGACGTTCAGAGTCAGGACCATGCCGGAGACTTTCGGACTGACCAGAATCTGGTGTGCCGGAATGATGTAGCCGCTGTCGGTGTGAACGAGTCCCTCTTTCTTATTGTCCGCCGTCTTCGTGGACGTGGCCGATGTGTTCGCGCCGGAGTTGGCGGCAACGGCATTCGGAGGGGATCCCGGTTTCGCCTCCAGCAACGAGGCGGGTGGCGGAGGATTCCATTTCTCCCAAGCCAACCAACCACCGAACGCGGACAACGCCACGCACAACAGCCAAGCGACGATCTCCGAAGCCGCGTGCCGGCTGGGCGAATCCTGAGGAAGCTGCAACGACTTCACCCGATCGCTGAGCGACACGGACGAAGTCCGCGATTGACCTGGATCAGTAGCAAGCGAGTCAGACACGAGCAACCACTTTCGACAACGGAACCGGCCAGCGACTTGCCGGCACAATGGGACAACACTTGACCCCGTTTGCTCGCATTTGAAAAGCCCAACCCCGCGAAATTGCGAATCGACGGTCGGTTCCGGCATGATGAGCGGTAGGTCCAAGTCGCGCGTGCGAAGAATTGGCGAGCCGGGCGGCGTCAGCCCTCCGGCACTCGCTTTGTGAGCCGATGGCGCTAGCCACGGGCCTCGGTGGGTGACCTTTGACGGCGAATCGCCCGACGCTAACGCGTTCGGCTCACAGACCGACTGGTTTCGGAGTTTTCTCGATGCACATCCAAGACGGAGTTCTCAGCCCGATCGTCTGCGCGGCGACCTCGGCGATCTCGGCGGCAGCGGTCGGGTACAGCGTGCATCGACTGAAGCAATCGGTGGCCGATCGGACGATCCCGCTGACGGGCATGATGGCCGCGCTGGTCTTTGCCGGGCAGATGGTCAACTTCCCGATTGGTGCTCCCGTCAGCGGCCACTTGCTGGGCGGAGTGCTCGCCGCGACGGTCGTTGGTCCGTGGGCCGGTTGCGTGGCGATGACGTTGGTGTTGTTCGTGCAATGGGCGTTGTTCTCCGACGGAGGTTTGTTTTCGCTGGGGGCGAACGTGCTGCACATGGCGGTGATTGGTTCGTGGGGCGGACACGCCGTGCGGATGTTGATCCAGCGCTGTCTGAGCAACCGCTGTCGAGGTCTCGTCATTGGCTCGGTGATCGCCGCTTGGGTGAGCGTGATGGCCGCGGCGGCACTCTTCTGTTTGGAGTTTCGCCTCTCGTGGCCGCGGAGCGAAATCGACTTCTCGAAGCTCTTCACGTTGATGGTCAGTTTTCATTCGCTGATCGGACTGGGCGAAGCACTCATCACCGGTGTCGCGATCAGCTTCGTACTCAATCAACGGCCGGAGTTGCTCGACTGGCGAACCGGAGGGCGTTCGCCCAATGGGACTGACTTACTCAGCGGCAGGGCGCTAGCCGCCGGTCATTCGCCGAAAAACGTCGATTCCGAATCACCGGTGGCTAGCGCCATTCCGCTCAAAGCGAGTGCCATTGGACGCACGCTCGTCGCCGGACTCGTCATCGCGCTGGCCATCGCCGCGTTCCTGTCGCCGTTCGCGTCGAGCTTTGACGATGGACTCGAAACCGCGCTGGCTCGACTCAACATCGACCTGAATCCCACCGATCGCGTGCCAGGGTTATTGGAAGGCTACGAGAAAGTTCCCGTTCCGATCGCTGCCTGGCAGACGTTCGCCGTGTCGATCGCCGGCATCGGAGGGACGCTCGCGGTGTTTGTGCTGGCGTGTTTGCTGGGCAAAGCGTTGCCTGCCGAGCCTGCTCAGCTCAGCGAAGTATCCAATGACGCTCACATTGGCACCATCGATTTGAGCCGAACGCGCTAGCGTCGGGCAATTCGCTGTCAGACGTCACACACAATGTGAGGAGGCAACCCAATGAGTGACTATTTCGATCGTTTCGGCTGTGGCCAATCGCTGTGTCATCGTTGGCCGCCGCTGGTCAAATTGTTCGCCGCGATCGCGATGATTCTCGCGGCGACGTGCGTGCCGATCGCGCACGCTCCACTGGTCGGCATCGTGGCGTGCGTGATCTTCTTCGCGCACACGCTGGCGAAAATTCCGCTGGCTTATGTTGCTCGGCGATTGCTGTTCTTCTGGCCGCCGTTGTTCTTGATGGCGATCAGTTTGCCGCTCTCGCAAGCGGGTCAGAAAGGTTGGCTGCTGTTCGCGACGATCCTGGTCCGAGGCACGCTCTCCTTCAGCACGGCGTTGTGGCTGGTCAATGTCATGCCGTTCGACCAACTGCTCGCGACGCTCCGCCGCTTGCGAATCCCCGACGTTCTGCTGGCGATTCTCTCGCTGATGTACCGCTTCCTGTTCGTCCTGTGGGACGAGCTGGATCGGATGCGAATCGCCCGCTCCGCCCGCTTGTTTCGTCAGCCGTCGTTGTGGGCGACCTGGCGTTCCGCCGCGCATCTCGTCGGCCGCTTACTGATCCGAGCACTCGACCGTGCGGATCGCATTCACGGAGCAATGCTCGCGCGCGGTTGGGACGGCCGCTCGCGCTGGATGGAATCCGCACCCGAACCACCGCCGCCCGCCGCCCGTCCGTGAGGCGTCAATGTGAGCCGAACGCGCTAGCGTCGGGCGATTCGCTGCGGAAAGTCACCTGCGGAAGTCCGTGGCTAGCGCCATCGGCTCACAAACGCGCGAGCGTCGCGATCAAGATTCCGGTCGCGACCGAAACATTCAGCGACGTGACTCCGCCCATCGGTGTGATGCGGCAGACGGAGTCGCAGTGCTCGGTGGTCAGGCGGCGCATCCCGCGTTCTTCGTTGCCGACGACCAACAGCCACGGACGCTCGCGGTCCACTTGAGCCACATCATCGGCCGCGTGCTCGGATGTGCCGAGCACCCACAGTCCCGATTCCTTCGCGACCGCGACAGCTCGCGCCAGATTCGGAACCTGAGTGAACGGGACATGCTCGACGCCGCCAGCCGCGACGTCGTACACCGCGCCGTTGAGCGGTGCCGATCGGTCCTTCGTGATGACGATCCCTTGGACTCCGAAGAAGGCGGCCGTGCGAAAGATCGCGCCGACGTTGTGAGGGTCTTGCAGATTGTCGAGCGCCAGCCAGAGTCCGTGTCCGTTGGCTCGCGTCGCCGCATCGGCAAAGAGTTCTTCCAGCGGCACGTCGGAGCGTTCCCGTACGTTCGCCGACATGCCGGTCTCGCGACCTTCTTTCTCGCCACCGCGC
The DNA here is from genome assembly GCA_046156195.1 of Planctomycetaceae bacterium. Classification (GTDB taxonomy): domain Bacteria; phylum Planctomycetota; class Planctomycetia; order Planctomycetales; family Planctomycetaceae; genus SXKJ01. Next base: position 18,384 of record JBJXEX010000159.1, read on the forward strand.
CGATCGCGCGACGGTGACCGGCCGCCGCGAATGACTCGGATCGCGTGCGTCTGAGCGATACCGATCACGTCCGACCAAGCGGGACTCGGTGCGTCGGTCGCGACTTGAATGTCGATGACGTCCAGCGGCCGAGTCTCGATCGCGGCGAGTACGCTGTGGGGGTTTTTGAGTTCAATCGACATTTGGTTGAGTCGGTTCTGGGTTGGAAAAGGGTATAACGGCTTTCGGCGATCGGCTGTCGGCTTTCGGCCGGCCAACGTGTCTTTGCCGTTGAGCTTCGTAGAACAAGATCCCGGCCGAGACGGCGGCGTTCAAGGACTCGATCGCTCCGAACTGCGGGATCGTGACGAGTTCGTCGCAGGCGGAGAGTAACTCATCCCGGATGCCGGAGCCTTCGTTGCCGATCACGATCGCGACACCGGATGTCAGATCGGACTCGAACACTCGCCGAGCGGCGTTCTGACTGGTGCCGATCACGCGAACTCCGCGCGATCGCAATTCTGAAACGAGCGTCACCAGATCGTCGGCCTGAGCAATGCGAAGGTGATTGACCGCTCCGGCCGAACTGCGAGCCACCTGAGCCGTGACCTCAACCTGACCGCGAGTCGGCACGAACAGCGCATCGACGCCGAGCACATGCGCCGAGCGGATCACCGCTCCGAAGTTGTGCGGGTCTTGCAAGCCGTCGAGGATCGCGAACAGCGGAGTCGCCTGCGCGACGGCCAGCACGTCAACGACTCGGTCGTAAGGAAACGCGGCCATCTTGGCGAGGTAGCCTTGATGCTCGCGCGAGTGGCAGAGGTTCGTCAGCCGCTCGTTCGGTTCGATGGTCAAGGCGATGTCGTTCGACCGCGACCAGTGTTCGGCAACAGACAATTCCTCGGCGAGCAAGCTGTCGGAGAGATGCAGTTCAAGCACCGGCCAACGAGCCGCACGCAACGTCTCCGTGACGACGTTGCGTCCCCACAGCCAGCACTTCTGATGATTGCCCAGCAGCTTGGGTTGCCCCTTGCGCCGCCGATAACGCTCGACCATGTTGTTTCACTTGATGCGGATCGAAAAGCCGCTGCCAACGAAGTAATCGTCCGCGGCGTTCGTCAGGCCGAGTCCGGCACGAATATCGAACTGCATATCCGGCGTGGGACGATAAGTGAAACCGCCGTCGATGTAATGCTGAACCCGCTCGCTGTCCGCGCCCGAGGGGAACAACGCGAACCATTCCGTGTAGGCTCCGATGTCGTCCGTCAACGCGTAGCCGACCGTGAGGGCTTGTGCCCATTCGGTGTATTTGTGCGAGGTCTGGCCATCGACCGCCCCATTGAACTGAGTGCTGCCGCCAACGCTGATGAAGTCGTTGACGTCCCAGCCATACAACCAATTGATTCCTGGCAGCCATTTGTTCGACGTGACCGAGTTCGCTCCCGTCGGCACGGTCATCTGTGGGACGATCGACATCTCCGGCCACCAGCCTTCTTGCGGAGTCAGTCCGATTTTGGCTCCCAGATACAAATCCTCCAGGCCGCTGTTGGTCACCGCCGGAGAAGGATTGCCCACGACCTGGCTGAAGGGAAACACGCCCAATCGCAACTCGATCCAGTCTTGCAGCACGCCGTAACGAAACAGAACCTCGCCGATGTTGTGCGTGACAGAGTTGTCCCCCGCGTCTTTGTTGCGGACGTAGGTGTAGCCGCTTTCGATTTGCAGCACTCCCTTGCCGACTGTCGTGCTGGCCTCGACGAAATCGGGACGATCCGTTGCCAAGGGTTCTTCTTCGAGGTTGATGCCTCCCTCGAATGACGTTCCATAGCTCCACTGGAACAGCGTCTTGCGCGGTTCGCTTTCTGGTGGACCAAACGCCTGCTTCGGCGGCACGAGTTGGTACTCGCCATGTTCCGGCAACTCATCCGGCCAAAGCTCCACGCCCAGATCCAGAGATCGCACGGGCACGAATCGGCGCTGTGGCTCTGCCGCAAGCAGCGCCGCAGTACTCAAGAGAAACACCGTCACCGCAGTTGAGATGGCTCGCATCGGGAGTCCTTTCCCGGAAACATGACAATCAGAAACCGAGCGCTAGAGCCGATCATCCTGACTGGCTCTTCTGGATTTATCGGCGTCGAGCCTCGGTCATCGGATTAGCACTACCGATTTTGACGAATCAAAATCGAGACGATTCGAGATTGCCGATTTCTTCTCGGCGATTGGCCGAGTCCCCTGGAGTCGCCGAGCTTTCCCAGTCTTCCGAAGCTCAACCGCCGCGTGGCGATTCAATTGACCGAGTTGGTTCGCTATACCTCCCGCCGCCATTTCCCAACTCCATTGTTTACGAGGTTCCCACCATGAAACTCACCTTTGTCCTGCGACGTGCAACGCTCGTCGCCACCTTTTTGACCTGCGGCCTTTCGTTGACCGCGACCACTCAAGCCCAGTGGGGAGACCTCAAGGGGCAGTTCTTATTCGAGGGGGACATCCCCGCTCCCGATGAAGCGGACAGCTCCAAAGAACCGCTTTGCGCCCCGAAATCGCTGACTGACGAACTGGTCATCAACAAGGAAAACAAAGGGATCGCCAACATTTTTATTTACGTCCCGTCCAAGGAGAAACCGAAGATCCATCCCGACCTGAAGAACTCCAAGGACAAGGCGGTGGTTCTCGATCAGAAGCTGTGCCGGTATCAACCGCACGCTCTCGTCCTGCGGACGGATCAGATTCTCGACGTCAAGTCGATGGACGATTGCCTGCATAACACGCAGCCGAACCCGCTCAAGAATGATCCGGTCAATTTCGCCGTCCCCGCGAATTCGCGCGAGGGGTTCACCTGGAAAGTCAAAGTCGCCGAAAACATTCCCACGCAAATTAAGTGCGGCATTCATACCTGGATGACGGCTTATGCTTTGATTATCGATCATCCTTATGCCGTCGTGACGGACAAGGACGGCAAGTTCGAGATCAAGAATCTGCCCGCCGGAGAACTCGAATTCCGCTATTGGCACGAACGAGCCGGCTACATCGAGAAGGCCGTGAAGATCAAGATCGAGAACGGCAAGGCCAAAGACATCGGCACGATCAAAGTCCCGGCCGCCAAGTTCCCGAAGAGCTAACCGAAAGTTGCCCAGGCGAGCGGGGCAGCGTCAGCCCAATGGCACTCGCTTTGTGAGCCGAACGCGCTAGCGTCGGGCGATTTGCTGTCAAACGTCACTCACCGAGGCCCGTGGCTAGCGCCATCGGCTCACAAAGCGAGTGCCATTGGGCGTCAGCCCCCCGGTGCGTTCAGCGCCGAACCGAGGAGCTGACGCTGAACGCACTCACTTTGATTAGCGATTAGCCGGAACGCGCTAGCGTCCGGGTCTCCGACAACTCTGCAAACCGGACGCTAGCGCGTTCCGGTTGATCTGTTCCAAGAAGGACTCCCGCATGACCGCCGCTCCTCAAGTCATCCTCAGCGCCTTTGCTGACGAGGCTGCCAATCGCAAGACCGCGCTGGAACAACTCTCCGCGCTCGCCGCCGTGGGTTTGAAGAACTACAGCCCCCGATTCATCGACGTGAACTCGACCGGTGAGGTGAAGCATGTCGTCACGCTCAGCAAGGCCGAATACGAATCGCTCGCCAAGCTGCACGTCGAATACGGAGTCCGAGTCACCAGCATCGGATCGCGGATCGGCAAGGTGAAGCTGAAGGACAAAGAGGATGGCTCGCACAACAAGTTTGTGCCGTTCAAGGATTACCTCAAGACGGAAGTCGCCTCGACGATCAACGCGGCGCGGGAACTCGACACGAAATTGATTCGTGGCTTCTCGTTCTATCCGCCGCGCGGCGAAGACCCGCAACTTTACTTCCAGCAAGCAGTCGATCAGATCGGTCAGATCGCAGACTTGTGCGCGAAAGCGGGACTCGTCTACGGACTCGAAATTGAACCAAACTTGATCGGCGACACAGGCCCGATGATGGCCAAGTTGGCTCGCGCGGTGAAACGCAAAAACATGCTGCTGATCTTCGACGGAGGCAATGTCGCCTGTCAGAACAAGACGCCGATGCAATGCTACGAAGAGTATCTCGCGATGCGCGACCATCTCGGTTGGATGCACATCAAGGACTACAAGATCGACCCGACGATGACCTGGACTGGCACGGTCGATGAAGAGGGACTCAAAAACTTCGTTCCGTCCGATCGGGGCGATGCCGGTCACGATCTGGTGCTCAAAGACCTCCGCGATCATTTGCCGAAACTCGAAAAGCGGATCAAGTCGCTCGGAGCACCCGGCTTCTTTTTGGAAGTCGAACCGCACCTCAAAGGGGGCGGCCAATTCGGTGGCTTCAGTGGCCCGGACGGATTGGGTGTCGCCGTGCGATGTCTCTGCCGAATGCTGGACTACGTTCAAATTGGCTTTCAACTCCGCACGTTCGACGACATCCGCGCGTTGCGCGGGTTTTAGTCGCTCGTAGTGACCCCATTCATGGGGTCAACCCGCCGGCTTTCATGACCCGATGAATCGGGTCACTACAAGCACCCGATGAATCGGGTCACTACAAGCGATTGCCATGTCCATCGACCTGCAACCCTACGCTCTCATGCTCGTCTGCCCCGCTTGCCGATCCAAGCTGCTGGTAGATGAGCGGAGCTTCTTATGCCGCTCCGAATCGTGTCGCCTGCGATACGAGGTCAAAGACGACATCCCGGTGATGCTGGCCGATGAAGCCAAACAGGTCGCGCCCGACGATTGGGCCGCCATCGTTCAACGAGTCCAATCCAACAACTCGTGACTCTCATGCACATCGAAACGACCGCCATCCCTGGTTTGCTGGTGATTCAGCCCAAAGTCTTCGGAGACCCGCGCGGCTTCTTCGTCGAGACGTTTCAGAGTCAGCGCTATCGAGACGCGGGGATCGACGCCGAGTTTGTCCAAGACAACTTCTCACGCTCGTCGAAAGGCATTCTTCGCGGCCTGCACTATCAGATTCAGCATCCGCAGGGAAAGCTGGTCCAAGTCCTCAGCGGTAAAGTGTGCGACGTCGTCGTCGATCTCCGCAAATCCTCGCCGACGTTCGGACGCTGGCTGGGATTTGAACTCAGCGACGAGACCTGTCGGCAAGTCTTCGTTCCGCCGGGCTGTGCTCACGGTTTTTGTGTGCTCAGCGAGACCGCCGACTTCACCTACAAATGCACCGATTACTACTTCCCGGAACACGAACGGACGCTGCTCTGGAACGACCCCGCCGTCGGCATCGAATGGCCGCTGACCGAAGAACCGCGGCTCTCACCCAAAGATCGCGCCGGCATCCCGCTGGACCGAGCCGAAGTGTTTGCCGAGTAACGTAGCACAGGCGGCTCGCCTGTGAACTCTTAGAGCCGCGACCGTGTGCCGACGACCGTGTGCCGACGACTAGAAAACCAAGTCCCACAGATATGCCGACCGAACTCCCCACGCTGGCGCTCACTCTGGGCGATGTCGCCGGCATCGGCCCCGAAGTCGTCGTGCGTGCGTGTGCCGATCCGCGAGTCATCGCGACATGCCGGCCCGTCATCGTCGGACATCCCGAAGTCGTGCGACGAGCGATCGCGCATTGCGGTCTACAGATGGCAGTCGCCGAAGTCGCGCGACCGGAGCAACCGCCGCCACTCAACTCGCTGGCCTGTTGGAATCCTCCGACCGCACCGCAGAGCGTGGTCGATGTCCCGCCCGGCCAGAACGACGCACGCGCCGGCCGAGCGGCTTACGAATACCTCGTCGCCGCCGCGAACGCCGCGCTCGCCAATCAAGTCAATGCGATCACCACCGCGCCGCTGAGCAAAGCCGCGTTGCATCTAGCCGGGCTGAAGTATCCCGGTCACACGGAGATCCTCGCCGAAGTCTGCGGCGTGCGAGACTTCGGCATGATGCTCTTCCTGCCGAGCGGCGGTGCGGTCAAGTCGCCGCACGGTCTCGGCGTCGTTCACGTCACTTTGCACACGTCAATTCGCAGCGTTCCCGATCTCATCACGACGAACGGCGTGGCGGAGAAGATCGAACTCATCGAGCACTTCATGCGTCGAGTCGGTTGTGCGAGTCCGCGCGTCGCGGTCTGCGCACTCAACCCTCACGCGGGAGAAGAGGGGATCTTCGGCGACGAAGAGTCGCGGATCATTGCTCCCGCCGTGAAGACGGTTCGTGATCGCGGTCGCGTGGATGTGACTGGCCCGCTCCCCGCCGACACGCTCTTCCGCCGAGCGGCTGCCGGTGAGTTCGATGCGGTCGTCGCGATGTATCACGACCAAGGCCACATCGCGTTCAAGTTGATTGGCTTTCAATCGGCCGTGAACGTAACGCTCGGCCTGCCAATCATCCGCACCAGCCCCAGCCACGGCACCGCGTTCGACATCGCGTGGCAACGTCCCGCCGATTCCAGCGGCATGATTGAAGCGATCCTGGTCGCCGCGAAGCTGGCGACATGATTTCTACTCGCGGAAAGTGTTGAGAGATTTGGCGAGCCACTGCCGCGAACGACAGCGGGCGGAGCTTCAGATTCGCATCCAAGGTCTTCGCACTGCGAACTTCCAACTCCAAGATCCGCTCGGCGGGGGTCAACATCGCCAATGGATCGAGGGTATCGCACAACCGAATCGTCTGATCCTCGCGTGCCTGAGGTTTGGGGTTGGCTGCATGAGCACCAAAGGTGCGAAACTCGATAGCCCAGGCCAACGGCCTGGGTCCACGGTTCAACATCATTCCGTCAGCCCCAACGGGGCGTGACTCGTCTTCAGGACATCGAGTTTCGCCCCGTTGGTCAACGCCGTTAAGGATTTTGATCGAGCAACGTGCAAAGCCTTGCGGCGCAGCAGTTTTTGAGTGACCGGTCTTTAACCCGGAGGGTTTGCAGCCATTAGCCGGTGGTTGAGCGAAGCGATACCACCG